>CAMLSI010000043.1 GCA_946482585.1 uncultured Lysobacteraceae bacterium | reverse complement strand
CGGAAGCCCGCCACGCTGCTGACGATGCTCAGGTGCCCACCGCCCTGGGCCAGCAGCCGCGGCAGCACCGCGTCGAGCACGCGCAGCACGCCCGAGTAGTTCACGCGCTCGTGCCGCTGCATCTCCGATCCGGTTCCGGCGATCAACTCCGCCTCCATTCCGAACGTCGCCGTCGTCCGGAAAATCTCGGGCTCTTTGAACTCGTAGAAGTAGTCGATCTGGCCGTCCGGCTGGGGCAGCAAGACGTTGCCGGCGACATCGATGATGACGGGTTCGCCGAGCCCGCCGACGTCCATTCCCAATCCCAGCGACCTCGAACCCGAGATGTCCTGCGGGATCGTTCGCGGCGAGGTCGTTTCCCGGCTCAGGCGGTAATTGCCGAACTCGCGCTCGTGCGGATACAGCAGCTTCGGCACGGCGCCCGGATTCGGATTCCACAGCGTCCACGGCCGGCCCCCATGGCTGCGATGGAGGAGCGACCCGTCGTGCGTGAAAACGGCCGAGGCGATCTCCGCATCGCCCAAGCGCGCCAGTCGACTGGCGGTGCCGAGATCCCACACGCTGGCCTTGCCGGCGCCTACTGCCACGAGGCGCGTCCCATCCGGCGAAACGCTCAGCGACGTGACCGTGGCGTCGTCCGCGAGTTCGTGGATCGGCGTGCCGCGTTCGGCGTCCCAGACGTGAATACGGTTGTTCAATGCGCCGAGCAGGCGCTTCGAATCCGGAGTGAACGCGAGCAGCGTCACCGGTCCGACCGTCGAAACCCGCGTCGACCACATCGGCGAAGCGCCGGCCGCAAGATTCCACACATGAACTTTGCCGCTCTTGTCCGACGTCGCCAGGCGTGCCGCACCGGCATCGAAAGCGGCGAAAACGGCCGAGGCCTCATGCTTGATGAACGAAAACTCCGCCCGCGCGTCATCGATGTTCCAGACGCCCGCGGTACCGTCGTCGGAAACGCTGGCGACGAGGCGGGAATCGTCGCTGAAAACGACGTAGCCCACCCGTGCCGAATGGGCGAACTGCCGTGGCCTCGGCGTCGGGTCGCCGACCTCCCACACACTGACGATATTCCCGCTCGCGGTGGCCAGACGACTGTCGTCATTGCTCAACGCGGCGAAGCGGATATCGTCCGCATGACGCAGCGGCAGGCCGCGTGGCTTGCCGGAACGAAGATCGTAGACCGCGATTCCGTGCTCGGTTCCGCTGAACAACAGCCGGTTGTCCGGGCTGATCGCGTAGCCGTGGCCGATTTTCCGGCCGATGGGTGGCAATACCGCCTTGCCGGTGCGCGTGTTCCAGACGCCAAACGACTGAAACCCATCGACAAGAATGCGTCTGCCGTCCGACGTGAACTCCAGGTCTCCCGGATTCGGAAACGCCGTGAATTCGACACCGGCTTCACTGTTGTTGCGCCAGTCCCAGAATTTCACTTTGTCGCCGGCAATGGTCGCCACGCGGGCGCCCTCCGGCGTGAACACGGCACGGGACACGCCGATCGACGGCAACCGCAGGCGTGCCCGCCTCGTATCGCCGACGTCCCAGATGCGAACGCCGTCGCGGCACACGCTCAGAAGCTGCTTTCCATCGGGAGACAGACTCGCCGCCGTTACGTGGTCGACATGCTCGTACGGTCCGCTCAGCAGTTTTCCGGATGCCGATGCATGTATCCATACGGACTTCGCACCGGCAACGATGAGGCGGTCGCCCGATGCGTCGAACTGCACGATGGAGAGATACGTCGGCTTCGTCAGGACCGTTGGCGTTTCGCCCGCCGGCCCGACGCCGACCTGCTTTCCCGCGTGGCCGGCCGCGTAACGGCCGTCCGGGCTGAAAGTGACCGGCTGATCGAATGCAAACACATAGCGGCCGGTGTCGCCGAAATGACTGAACGACCGGACCTGCCCCGCCGGTTTGGGTTCTCGGTGTATCAGCCGGCCGCTGTGGGCGTCCCATGCAAGCAACTCCGAGTCGTCCATCGCGGAGATGACTGCCCCGTCGGGGCGCAGCAGAAAACCGCCGCTGCCCTTGCTGCCCGGTAGCAGCGCGACCAGCGGGAGACCGTCCATCGTCTGCAGTTCGCGATAGGTCGCCTCGACGACGTCGGGGTTGGGCCAATCGCTTATGGCTTCCGCGAGATAGGCGGCACGCGTCGCGCGGTTGCCGTTTACATCGGCCGCACGATCCATCGCCCGTACCGCCGATGCGCGCAGCCGGTCGTTTTCGCGCGCGAGCGCGCCGGCGGCACGCTCGTCGGCAATACCCGTGGAACGCCATCCCCACACGGCAGCCATGCCGAACACGAGCAGCAGCGACGCGACGGCATAGGCGAGGAGACCCCGGCGCCGCGCCGCGCCCGCCGACGCGCGAACGAGGCGCACCACGTCGTCGTCGAGCGGCCATTTCTCGGCGAGGAGCTCCCGTCCTTCCGACAGCGACAATCCGGTGAGCAGCCGTTTTCGCTTCGTCCTGCGGCCTCTCGCCTGTTTCCAGAGATTCGCAGCGCCCCGCAGCCGCCGGCGGGCGTCGATGTTGCGCGAGTCCCGCGCGATCTGCTCCCGGGCGCGCTGCCATTGCGTCAGCAGGCTTTCGTGCGCGACGCGCACATGCGGCGCGCGATCGACGTCGAAGGTCGCCAGCAGCCGGCTCTCCACCAACGCGTCGATCAATTGCAGGACCGGAGGATCGTGATCGAACCGCGATCGCGGGCAACTGACGGCGATCGGCGCCCGGTCGACCGCTTGCAGGTCGAGATCGACCAGCTCGCGCAACAACCGCGCAAACGCAGGCCGCACGTCCGTCGCGAGCAACTCGAGGCTCGCATCCGCGGCGCTGCGTATCGCGCCGGTCGCGCCCCCCATGGCATCGTAGTCGGCGAGCCTGAGTATCGTTTCGCCGCGGCGCATCGCCGCCTCATGCAGGCGCCGCAACGCGAATTGCACCATCGGCAGACTCTCGACGCCGCGCAGTTCACCGGTCAATTCGTCGCGCAAGGCGCGCCCTGCGCCATCGGCCTCGAGCGTCAGGCCGGCCGCACGCACCGGCCCTTCGATCATCTCCGCGACCTCGGCGGCCGACGGTGCAGTCACATCGATCTGCTGGGCGCGCTCTTTGAGCGACGCGAGCGCTTCATCGTCCTGCAGTTGCGCGTAGAAATCCGAGCGGAAGCAGAATATGAGCCAGACGACATCGGCCTCGACGCAGGCGCGCAGCAGCGCGAGGAGCTCCGACCGTTCCGTCGACCTGCGCGCCGTCAGGAGTTCTTCGGCCTGGTCGATGCCGATGAGAAGGCGCGTCCTCGGTGCGGCCGCGAGTCGCATCGTCGCCGCGTCGCGATGCGCCCATGCATCGAGCGCCGCACGAATCGTATGGACCGCGGGAATCGGCGGTTGCGACGCCAGCGCGTCGCGCAGCGCGGTGACACACGGGAACGAGCCGCCGAGCAGTTCCGGAACCGCGTCGATCAACATCGACGCAAGACCGCCCAGCGGGTCGTCGCCCAGTTCGCCCGGCCGCAGAATCAGCGTGCGCAGAGCACCTTCGCGTCGCTCGATTGCCGGAGCGATCCCGGCGCGCAACAAAGAGGACTTTCCGGATCCGCTGGCACCGAGTATCCAGAGCACGGGGCAGCCCTGTTGCGCACCGCGACGCAACCGCTCGCACGCCTCGACGACCATCCGGTCACGGCCGAAAAAGACACCGGCGTGCTTTCGTTCGAACGGACTCAGTCCGCGAAACGGTGATCCGGACTGGATGACGTCCCAGGTGAGCGGCGGCCGCTGCATCGCGACCCAGTCGCGCAGATGGCGCTCGAACGTGTTCTCGAGTTCTTCCGTGTCGTGGAACTCGTAGGCGTAGCCGAGATAGTGTCCTTCGGCATCGCGGACCCAACGGGCCATGAACGCTTCGAGCGAGTCGTGCTGGCGTTTTTCTTCTTTCCAGTCCTGCGCATCGTAGAGGACGCGCTGTCTCTTCCGATAGATGACGACGCCGGGTTTCGGTATCCGGCCGTCGCACTGCCGTTGGCGGGCTTTCGCGAGCGCCATTTCGAGTTCGAACTGCGTTCCGGTTCGCGGCGATCCGTCGGGCGCATCGAACTCGGGCGGCAGGCACGTTCCGAGCCTTGTCCAGAGCAGTCCGATCACGAGGTCGCTGTCGACCGTGCTCGGGATGCCTTCCTGCGGATTCCGCGACGCGAAGTGGATCTCGTCCTCGGAAAAATAGGGGACGAGTTCGATGCCGTGCAACGACTCGCTGACTTTGGCAATGACGCGACGAAGCGCCCGGCGTTCGGGCAGTACGTCGCACGGCGATGAGACGAACAATGTGTACTCGACGGGCTTGGACTTTGCCATATCTGAGCTCTGACTCGTTCTGACCGGCGGTCGATTCTTTCCAGCCGGCGCGCCTCGACATCCCTGCCTTCGAACCGGTTTGCACGCGGCGGACCGGCGCCTCGTCAACCGCACACGGCAGCGGCCGAACGCATGGACTCGTTCGAGAGCCGCCGCCTGCGCTCTGCATGAGCGCACTCGGATCGGTGCATGTGCCGCGACGGCGAGCGATCTCTCATCGGATTGCGCTCGCCGGATCGCCCCGGTCACGGGCCATGCGCCATGCCCCGTTGGCGCGGCACACGGCGGATGCCGCGCACGAAAATCTGTCCCGCGCGCATGAGTCGGCGCGCGGTATCAGATAGCGATACCGGATCAGACAACGGGGAGAGACCTCCGCACAAAGATTTGTGCGTGCGCCGCGTGTCGCAGCAGTCTCTGCCGCCATAACGGCGCAACCGCGAGAACTGCCTGCATGAGCCCAGCCACGCCCTTCTGTACGGTGCGCGCCTGCGCCGCACCAGCCACCGGGCTGCGGTCCGCTGCGCCGGCCCGGCTGCATCCACCACGACGTATCGAGTCCACGTGCCGTGCGGACACGCCGTCGTGCGACGGCAATGGCCGATCAGGCTCGCGGATCTGCGACGTCCGCGAGCCCGACCCCGGCACTTGCACGCCTGCGTTACTCGCAGCGGATGAGACGCCGCCGATGGACACTCTCTGTCGCGCGTCTCTGCGGTCCGCCACCCGGCAGCGTCGCCCGCCGCGCACGAATCAGCACGAAAAACCCCTACCCCGAATTACGCGTGGCCAATCTCCCGGCTTTCCCTTACTCGAGACTAGAAAAGGCTTCATCCATGAAAGAAATCGACGCGGTTTTTTCGCCTCGTCGCCGCGGATAAGATGCCGCCCCCCGCCAGCCCACCCATTCGCCTGATCTCGCGCCGATGGCGCGCACCGCTCTGCCACAACTCTGGCCGTTTCGATCGTTACATTGCCGCTCCGCACCCCGTCCTCAACAACAACACGCGAGATGACAACGACTATGCTCGATTCCTTCCGATACACACGTACGTTACTGCTGCCGGTTTTTTCGGTGATGATTCCGCTGCTGTCCGTCGCTCCGGTCGCCGGCGCGATGGAGCCGACCGGATCGATGTCGGTGCCCCGCTCCGAGCACGCGGCAGCGAAACTCCCCGACGGCCGAGTGCTCGTCGCAGGCGGCTACTCGACCGGCGGCCCCAGCACCACGAGCGTCGAAATCTACGACCCGGCTACCGGCGCGTTCGCTCCGGCGTCGCCGCTCGTGGTCTCGCGCAGTCCCGCAGGCATCGCGACACTCGCCGACGGGCGCATCTTCGTCGTCGGCGGCGTCCGGCAGACCGGATCGGGCGGCGAGTTTCTGCGCAGCGCCGAAATCTATGACCCGGCCAGCGCGAGCTGGAGCATGACGGCGGGTTCGCTGACCGGTAGCGAGTCATCGGCGCATCTGATCACCGTCAGCCTGCCCGACGGCAACGTGCTCGTCGTGAGCTCCTCGTATTCTCAGGTGTTCAATCCGGCCTCCGGCATGTTCAGCCAGGCCATCGCCCTGAACACCTCGCGCGGAGCAGCGGCAGCGGCGTTGCTGCCGAACGGCCGGGTGCTGCTGGCCGGCGGCCAGAACGGCAACATGAGTCTCGCGAGCGCGGATATCTGGGATCCGGCCACGAACACCTGGAGCGCCACGGGCTCGATGGCGACGGCGCGCACCTCCGCCACCGCCACGCCTCTCGCCGACGGCCGCGTCCTCATCGTCGGTGGATACAACGACAACCCCGGCAGGCTGGGCAGCGCCGAAGTGTTCGATCCCGCGACGCAGACCTTCTCGACGACGGGCTCTCTCGCGACCCCGCGCTCGGGCCATACGGCGGTGGCATTGGCGGACGGCAGCGTGCTCGTCGGCGGCGGCTACGCGAATTCCTCGGTCACCAGCAGCCTGGAGCGCTATGACGTCGCGTCCGGCACCTGGTCGGGCGTGGGCTCGTTGGCCAGCGCGCGCACGCGCTTTTTCACTGCCACATTGTTGAACAATGGAAATGTTATCTTTGCAGGCGGCCCGGGCCCGCTCGCGACGGCCGAGATCTACGGCCCCAACACGGGCAACCTGCCGCCAGTCGCGAACTTCTCGCATGCTACGTCGAACTTGACCGCGACCTTCACCGACGCGTCCAGCGATGCCGACGGCACGATAGCCTCGCGCCTCTGGAACTTCGGCGACGGCACGACGTCGACGGCGACCAATCCGTCGAAAACGTATGCGGCCGGCGGCACCTACAGCGTCATGCTGACCGTCACGGACAACGCCGGCACGGCGAACTCCGTCTCGAAGTCCGTCACGGTCGCCGCACCGAACACTGCGCCGACTGCGAACTTCAGCTCGATGACGAACGGACTCACGGCCACCTTCACCGACAGCTCGAGCGACAGCGACGGCAGTATCGTGTCACGCGTCTGGAATTTCGGCGACGGCACGACGTCGACCGCGACGAATCCGACCAAGACCTACGCCGCGGCGGGCACCTACACCGTGTCGCTGACCGTGACGGACAACGGCGGCGCGACGAACACGAAAACGGCATCGGTGACGGCCGTTTCGAACCCCTGCAGCGGCACGGAGCTGTGCAACGGCATTGCCGTGACCAATCTGTCGGCCGCCGCGGGCGGAACGACCGCGACGTATACGCTCGTCGTTCCGGCCGGCGCCAACAATCTCAAGTTCGTCACGTCGGGCGGCACGGGTGACGCGGATCTCTACGTCAAGTTCGGCTCCGCGCCGACGACCTCGAGCTACGACTGCCGGCCCTACATCGGCGGCAACGCCGAAACCTGCAACATCGCGACCGCGCAGGCCGGTACGTACTACGTAGTGCTGCGCGCGTACTCGGCGTTCTCCGGCGTCTCGCTGACCGGCAGCTTCCTGACCGGCAGTGGATCGAACATCGTGCCCACCGCCAACTTCTCGTTCACGACCAGCGGATTGACGGCGACGTTCACCGACACCTCGACGGACGTCGACGGCACGATCGCGTCGCGCCACTGGAACTTCGGCGACGGCACGACGTCGACGGCGGCGAACCCGAGCAAGACCTTCGCGACACCGGGCACGTATACCGTGTCGCTGACCGTGACGGACAACGGCGGCGCGATCCAGACGAAGTCGTTGCCGGTGGAAGTCTTCTCCGGTGGATGCGGCGGCGCGATCCTGTGCAACGGCATTGCCGTGACCGGACTGTCGGCCGGCACGGGCCTGCAGACGCAGACCTACAGGCTCGTCGTTCCCGCCGGCGCGACGAACCTCAAGTTCGTCACTTCCGGCGGCACGGGCGATGCCGACCTCTTCGTCAAGTTCGGCTCCGCGCCGACGACGTCGAGCTACGACTGCCGCCCCTACATCGGCGGCAACGCGGAGACCTGCACCATCACGAACGTCCAGGCAGGCACGTATTTCGTGATGCTGCGCGCGTTCTCGACGTTCTCCGGCGTTTCGCTGACGGGCAGCTACACCACTCCGTAACGTCCCCGGACAGCGGTCGACGGCTCCCGATCGGGAGCCGTCGCCGGGAGGAAAACAGGGCCGGGTTCGCTTGCCTGCCGTAAGCGATCCCGGCCCTTCTTCGTAGTCTTCCGCGAGTCAGTCGCTACCCAGGGTTTTCAACAACGGGCAATTTCGGTTCAGGACACCCAGGATTCTCGTGACATCCGATGCCCCGATGGTGGGTGTCCTCAATTGCTTCCGTGACATCCAATGTCCCGATGGTGGGTGTCCTCAAAGGTTTCAGATGCCCTCAACTGCTCCGGTTCGAACCCGACAGCAGCAACGACGCGGGGGGCGCGGCGGCTTCCGTACGACGGCCGAAGCCGCGTCACAAAACCATTTGTTTTCTTTGAAACATATCTGCCGAAGCCATTCATGTTCGATGTATCGAATAACGGGTAGCTAACAAGCCTCAGCGCATAGTGACGTTCACACTCGCCGAAGCCGGCTTTCCGCCGGCTTCACCACCGAAGCGACTTCGGTCCGTCCACGAATTCCCCTTTTCCGCGCTGCTCATGCGCTCCCAGCGCTGCAGCCGCACCTCGATCATGTGCCGGGATCCGGCACACCCCGGCAACCGGCTTCCCCGTTGCCCCCGCTTCGCTGGATGCAGTCCGCCACGGATGGCACTGAGGAGCAATCCATGAACAACAGAAACCCCAACCATCCGAGTCAACCGTCGCGTCCCGTGCCTGTCGACGCCCCCGCCACCAACGACGCGCCGCCGTCGGTCAAAGACGACTCTTCGGCCGACAAGCCGAAGGATGCGGCCGAGCCGATGAGCGTGAAGCCCACTGATCGATCGAACGACAGTCAGCGTTGAATCGAATGCCGCCCGGCTCACTGCCGGGCGGCGCCGGCGTGTCCGGCCAACAGAGGATTCGCATGAGCTTCGACATTGCCCTGGGCAGGTGCGTGGACGTCGGTGTCGACAGCGCATTGGTCGCGATCGACCTCGCCGCGCTTCGCCGATTGCGGCCCGGCGTTCTCTTCGCGTTTCCGACCAAGGCCTGGCTTTTCATCCCACTGTCGATCTGCAGCAGTCTTCGCGCCGTCGAGCGCGGCATGGAGTTGTTCGTGGACTCCGAAAAGATCAAGCACGGCGGTGATGCTTTCCTCGATTGCTCGGGCAATGGCAACTTTCATTCCGCCGACATCCGCTTGCTGGCCGAGTCGGCGCTGCCCGCGCTGCCGGCATCGCCGTCCATAACGCGACGTGCGACAAATTGGCCCATCGTCCGCTAGAACGCGCGTCGCCCGTGAACATCCGAGCGGCGCCGTCGTGCAGGCAGGCGCCGTTCGGGCGGCCGCTGCAGCGGACGAAAGCGAGCATGCGCCCGACTGGCCGGCCGCTACGACGCGTTGCAGGCAATCCATCCCTTGAACGTGAATCCGGCGTAGAACAGTTCCACCGCGTGGAAGCCTGCTTCTCTCAGCAGCGCCACGTCGTCTTCCGGGCTGAGCACGGGAAGCTTCTGGCCGATCGCGTCGATCGCGTTCGCTGCGTGTGATGCGGGTATGCCCGATGCCACCGCAAAGGCCGCGTATCGCTTCAGCCAACGTATCTTCTCGCCCTCGTCTTGCGCAAAGCTGTGGTGAGCCACTACGAGCGGCGCGCCGGGCTTCAGGCGGCGTCTCAGCAGCTTCAGCGTACGCAGGCGTTCTTCGGCCTCGAGGAAATGCAGCGTGAGCAGACAGGTCGCCCCATCGAAAGGCCCTTCCGGCGCGATGTCGATAGTGCCTTCGCAGAATTCGACGCGCGCTGCGAGCGGCCCCAGCGTGACCTCGGCGAGCTTCAGCATTTCGGCCGACGGATCGACACCGGTGAAGCGCCATCCCGGCTGCGTCTCGGCAAACACTTTCAGTTCCAGACCGCCGCCGGCGCCGAGCACCAGGACACGGCCATCGCCCGGGACCGTCTCGGCCAGCAGCAGCGCAGCCATCTGCTGAAGCGCATGGAAACCGGGAACCTGCCGGACAGGACCTTCGGCGTAGCGAGCGACAGCCTGGGGATCGGAGAATGACAAGACGACCTCGACGCTGGAGTCATACGGGCATTGCCGGGAGGCAAGTCTATCGCGGCCCGAATGCAACCATCAGGCGCGCGCCGGCACGTGGTCGGCCCGAGCGGCCACGCGTGAATCCGTACTTCAGATCATCCTCGCCGGTGAACCCGTTGCCGTCGACGACGTGAAACGTGATCCGTTCTGCCGCCACGACCCAGCACCGCTTGACTTGTACATCTTGGAAAAAAACCGATCGTCGAGATCGCGCCTCGCTGGGGCAGCAAGGCGCCGTGGTCTAAACTGCACGTCGCGGCCCGGCAATCTCCCTGGCCGCGATCTATGCTCCGGATGCTGCCGCGCAGGGAAAGACGCATGATCGCCGCTTGGACCTTCGGCTTCGCCTCGATAGCGCTGATGCTGGCGCTCGCCGTCCATCTGCGCACCGTGAAGCCACGAATCCACAAGGCGCAGGTCACTTTCAGCGAATCCGGCTTCCGCGACATCGTCCGGCAGTGGTCGCCGGATCAGCTGGCCAAGGTGCGAAGTCACTTCCCGCTGGACTATGCGTTCCTCGTCGCCTACGGCGGCTTCGGGCTGTCGCTGGCCACGGCGCTGCTGCACCGCGCCGCGCTGCCCGGTCCGTTCGTCACCCTGATCTGGCCCTGGGTGCTTCCGCTCGTCGCCCTCTGCGACGCACTCGAGAACGTGCTGCATCAGCGCTTCCTCCGCGGAACGCCGGGCACGTCGCCGGAGGGTCTGTTCGTGCTGTCGGGTTGCGCGGCTTCGGCCAAGTGGGTGCTGCTCGTCGTCTATCTCGTGATCCTGGGGATGTGGGTCATGACTCCCCGGAGTGTGCCGTGACGCACCGACCGCACGAGCCCGCATCATCACCGTAGCCGGCGCCTCGAAGCGTTCCCCACGCAACCCGCCGCCCGTTCCCCGCGGCTCGATTCGCTCGGAACCGGGAGATTCCGTCATCGCGCGGCGCACGATGCCGGCGGCATCGGTGCTGCGGGCCAAGACCCGCATGGATGAGAACGTTGCGCTCCCTCTTCGCCGTCTAGGTCGGCGAAGCCGGCGACAGCGGATGATCGAGCCACGGGCTTACCGCATCGCAGATTCGTTCGTGGCCGAGATTGCCGCACTGGGCTGCCGTGCTGAAGGGAAACGCGGCGTCCGGCACAGTTCCGTGAAGCGCGTGCCAGAGCGTAATGGCATATCCCGAGGCGATGATGCGACGCTCGGTATGCGGACCTATGAGCGAGTAACTCTGCTTTTCGCCGCGCAGCGGCGCCACGCCGTCGGCAACGTTGTTTGCGACGAGGGCAAGGCGCGGCTGGGGATCGATCGACAACACCGGACCGAACCTCAGTCCGTGAGAGCGGATCTCACGCAGACGGCCCGACGGTAGATCGAGGCGACGCGCTTTCTCGAGCGCGCACACGTTCCATTCGGCATCAGCGAGATTCCCGCGCTCGCGCGCGAGCTCGCTCGCGGCAATCAGGACGGCACGGGCAATGCTGCGGACAAGACGGGTCGCCATGGCCACGGCCGCGTCGGACGTGTAGTCGATACCCAGCAGGGCCAGTGCGTCGGCGAGCCCGATGATGCCGATTCGCGGCGCGCCGCCTCCGCCGCTGCTGGCCGAGCGGATATCGTCGAGAAGCCGCAGGGCAAGCGCTACCGTCGCTGATAGCGCTTCGATCTGCGGCGCCGCTTTCGGCGCGAACGGATGTGACACGAAACCGGCGAGATTGATGCTCGCGGTCGGCGCGTCCGCGGGCCACGCGAAATCGGGCTTTCCCGCTCCGGCGAGAATGCGCGCGTCGATGAGAAGCCGCCATTTGCAGATTGCCTCGGCGACGACCGCCTCGTGCCGCGCGGTCCGTTCGCCGTCGAGCGCGCAGAGCGCGCGCGTCACTCGCGACCAGGTCGCACCGATCGTGGTGTCGCGCAGCTCGTTGCCATCGCGCCAGCGAAACCACGCATCCCAGGCTTCTACAGCGGCGGGATCGAGGAAGGCTGCCTGCGTCACAGGAGCGAAAGTCGGGAAAAACTCGAATTCCATGATCCGACTGTGCGACGGCGGCGACGGTGCCGAGTTGAGCCAGGTCAATTCGGCAGCAGTTACGTTCTGTTACCGATCGTTGTTCTCCTGTCGTCGTCGCGTGGCTTGCCGCGACTAGGCTTCGCACCGAACCCGCGACCACCGAGGAGAACTGCAATGAGCATCGCGCCCTTGTCACATAACGCCGATGCCATTCGCGCACGGCCGCGCCTGGTGGAGGGCTCGCTGGATATCGACGCCGTATCGGCGCACGTTGCCGCCATCCGGCGCCGTTTTCGCGCAGGACAGTGCGTGTATCGCGCCGGCCAGCCCTTCCGTTCGGTCTACTTCGTCCAGGCCGGCTTCCTGCGGCGCAGCGTTTCGACGGCCGACGGTCGCGGGCAAGTCACCGGTTTTCCGATGCGCGGCGAATTGCTGGGGGTCGAGTCGATCGGCAACAGCTGCTATACGGCCGACGTCGTGGCACTGGACCACTGCGAGATCGTCGAGCTGCCGTATCCGGCCATGCTGAATGCCTGTGCGGCCATGCTTTCTCTGCATTCGGCGCTCACGCACGCCCTGGCGCAGGAACTGCGCCGGGACCATTACTGGATGCTGAGCATCGGCACGCTCAGCGCAGAGGAACGCGTCGCGGCGTTCCTGGTCGACATCGCCGCGCGCCATCGCGCACTCGGTTTCTCCGCGAATCATTTCGTCTTGCGCATGAGTCGCGTCGACATCGCGAGCTTTCTCGCGCTCAAGCACGAAACGGTCACGCGTGCGCTGTCGCAACTGGCGGCACGCGGCATGATTTCCGTGGAGCGGCGCGAGATCCGTATTGTTTGTCCGGAGAGTCTCGGTCAGTTCGCCGCCGGAGGCGGCTCAGTCGCGACGGTTCAGCGCTGCGCGTGAGGCGCTGGCGAGTTCTTCCTTGCGATAGGGCTTGCGCAACAGAGGGAACTCATGCGGCGTGTCGATGCTGCCGAGCTCGTAGCCCGACGTCAGCAGCACCGGAAGCGTAGGGCGAAGTGCGCGTGCCGTGTGGGCCAGCTGGATTCCGTTCATACCGCTGCCGAGCACGACGTCGCTGAACAGCAGGGAGATGGCGGGATCGGTCCTCAGCTGCTCCAGAGCCTGCTCAGCGTCGGCCGCTTCGCGTACCGCATACCCGAGCGACCGCAGGAACGCCATGGCAATGCCGCGGACTTCCGGCTCGTCCTCGACGACGAGCACGGTTTCCGTTCCGCGCATTCCCGCCGCGGGTACGGTGGGTATCGGACTCACTGCCGTCGACGGCGCGACCGGAAGGATCAGATCGATCTGCGTGCCGTAGCCCAGGCGGCTCTGCACGAGCACGTGTCCACCGGACTGCTTGACGAATCCGTAGACCATGCTGAGGCCGAGGCCGCTGCCTTTCCCCGTTTCCTTGGTCGTGAAGAACGGTTCGAATGCGCGCGCGAGCACTTCCGGCAGCATGCCCAGCCCCGTGTCGATGACCGCGAAGCGGATATAGCGGCCCGCCGGGAGCTCGGCAGTCTCGGCATCTTCGGCGATGTCGTGCGCAGCGGCGACGATCGACAGGCGTCCGCCGCGCGGCATCGCGTCGCGCGCGTTCAGCGCGAGGTTCAGTAGCGCGCCTTCGAGTTGCGCCGGATCGGCGAACACCGCCGGCAAGTCGTCCGCGCATTCGATTTCCACCCGGACGGTCTCTCCGAGCGTGCGCTCCAGCATCCGACCGAGTTCCCGCAACAGCCCGGTCGGCACGACCGCGTCCGGACTCAAGTGCTGCCGCCGTGCGAACGCGAGCAGCTTGCGCGTGAGTTCGGCGCCGCGTCCTACCGCGCGCAGCGCGCGCGCGATGGGGTCGCAGGCCACCGGGTCTTCTCCGCAGACCTCCTCCAGCAGTTGGAGATTGCCGGAGATCACGGTGAGCAGATTGTTGAAGTCGTGCGCTATGCCGCCGGTGAGATGGCCCACCGCCTCCAGCCGTTGCGAGTGAGCCAGCTGTTCCTGGGCCGCATGACGCAGCGCCGCCGTCGCGAGCATGTTTGCAACCATGCCAAGAAAGTGGTCGGTATCGCGATCGACGTGTTGTTCCGCGCCACTGAGCACGATCAGCGAACCCAGCGCCCGCTGATGCTCCTGGATCGGAAGAATTCGTCCGCCGACGATACCGGCGGCCTGCCGCGACGCGGCGCAGGCGGCATCGCTCAACCATGCGTCGAGCTCGGGCGGACAGTGCTCCGGGGTGAGGCGCAGCACAGCACAGACCTCTTCGATGATGCCCTCGTCGACGCCTTGCGTCACGCTGCTGAGCAGTCGCACGTGCGGCGGCTGGAACAATACGATGCCCACGGCGCGTGCCTGCAGCGCCTCGAGCACGAGCTGAGAAATCCGCGCGGCGAGCCGATCGAAATTGCCGATCTCGAGTGCGAGCTGACCGATCTGCGCTGCAAATGCATCGAAGCGCGCCCGCGTGAGCGCCTGGCGCTGGCGCTGCGTTTCGGAGATGTCGCGTATCGACGCGGCGAACAGCGTTTCGGCGCCGCTCTCGATGGGGCTCAACGCGATCTCGACCGGAAACTGGCCGCCGTCGCGCCGGCGGCCCACGAGCTCCTGGCCCGCGCCCATGGGCCGTACCCGCGGCCGTTCCATGTAGCCGGTCCGGTGAGTGCGATGACCTTCGCGCACCTGCTCGGGCATCAGCAATTCCACCGGTTGGCCCACGAGCTCGTCGACCGAATAGCCGAACAGCCGTGCCGCCTGCGGGTTCGCAAGCACGATGCGTCCCTCCCGCGAGGCGACGATCATGGCATCCGGCGCTGTCTCGAACAGCGCGCCGTAGAGCGCGGAACGGTTGAGAGCAAACGTCACTGCGAAACCTCCACGGTCGGTACGAACAGATAGCCGGCGCCGCGCACGGACTTGATCAACGCCGGGCGTTCGGAATCCGCCTCGATCTTGCGCCGCAGGCGGCCTATCTGCATGTCGATCGCGCGGTCGTAGGGGCCTGCTTCCCTCCCGTGAAGGCTGTTCATGAGCGCGTCGCGCGAAAGCACGCGATTGGGTTGTTCCACGAACACGCGCAGAAGATCGAATTCCCCGGTGGTGAGCTCGATGTCGCAGCCGTCCCGGTCACACAAGGTGCGAGCGTCCAGGTCCAGGCGATAACCCGCGAACACGGCAACGCGCCGACCGCGCGACACCGGTGCTGCCGAACGAGCGGGGGCGCGACGCATCACGCTGCGGATACGCGCGAGCAGTTCGCGGAGATCGAACGGCTTCGTGACGTAGTCGTCGGCACCGAGCTCCAGACCGACGACGCGATCCACCGCATCGCCGCGGCCGCTGACGATGATCACCGAACCGTTCCAGTGCTCGCGGAGATGCCGCGTCAGGCTCAACCCGTCCTCGCCGGGCAACCCGAGGTCGAGCAGGACGAGATCGACGGGCTCCGAAGCGAGGATCCTGCGCATCTCCTCGCCATTGGCGGCCACGCTCACGCCCAGCCCCTGACGGCTCAGGTAGTGGAAAAGAAGATCGAGAATTTCAACTTCGTCATCCACGCACAGGACATGTGGAATTGTGGTGTCCATCGGCGTCGGCTGGTCTAGAGGCGGGCCCATGATATTCGGAGCCGGAGTCGCGAGCTACTCCAGGATCGCTGCCGTCACCGCAGCCAGCTGCGGTGACGTGCCGACGCGCCGGCTCCGCAAACCAGTCGGATGTCGCCGCCGAAACATTGGCTCGCGAAGGAAACGGAAAGTGCTGCGGCAGCCACGACGCCGGGAAGCGAAGGCATCCTGCGCGACAACCCGGGTACGCGGCTTCGGTAGCCGATGTGTCGGAAACCGTCACACACGACGACAGGCTCGGGCTGCGGCCCCTGTCGCGCAGATGCGGCGATGCTGCCGGGCTGATCATGAATGCGCTTCGAGCGGGCGCCGGCGACTGGTGACGAGGCGACGCTGCTCCTGCGCATCATGCGCGACGGTGTAACGCGGAAGCAGCCCCGGCTGCTCGCGACAGACACCGGATCGCCGCTGCACCGGATGTCGCCGCGCTCGAACGAAGCGTGGCGGCCGATGACATCGGCGGTCTGCGTCGCGGACGATCCGCGCGGAGGTCCCGGCAAGGAGCGCACCGAAGCGAAGTCGCCGTATCCTACGGCACCGGCCTCGCGGCCGCGGCAAGCGGCACCCGCCACCTCGTCATCGCATCGGAAACAAACGATGAAGCAATCGCTCGGTCTCGTCTCCCTCGTCGTACGCGACTACGACGAGGCCATCGATTTCTTCGTCGACACGCTCGGCTTCCGGCTCGTCGAGGACACGTTCGTCCCCGAACAATCCAAGCGATGGGTCGTCGTCTCCCCGCCCGGCGCCGCGGAAAGCCAGCTCCTGCTCGCCCGCGCCTCGAACCCGGATCAGGAAAGCCGCATCGGCAGCCAGACGGGCGGACGGGTATTCCTGTTCCTCTACACCGACGACTTCTGGCGCGACTATCAATCCTACCGATCGAAAGGCGTCGTGTTCGCGCGGGAACCCAAGCAGGAGCCGTACGGCACAGTCGCCGTGTTTCTCGATCTCTACGGCAATCAGTGGGACCTTCTGCAACCCTCCAAGTCGCACCTCCGGCTTCGCGGCGACGGAGCCTGAAGATTGGTGCGTGCCGACACGGCTTTGCTGTCGGACCGGCCAGCAGGCCGCATGCTCCACGGCTTCGAAACCAGCGATAGCAACAGTCGACCGTCGAGACATCAGACCACGCCATGAGGGAATCGAGGGAATCGGGACATCGACTTTTCGGCGCCGCGAGGGAATCGGGACATCCACTTTTCGGCGCCGCGAGAACCCGAGAACCGGCCAGAACCGGGACATCCACTTTCCGGTGCCGGGCGGAAAACGAGG
>CAMLSI010000042.1 GCA_946482585.1 uncultured Lysobacteraceae bacterium | reverse complement strand
GCCGAGGCCGTCGGCGCGCCGCGCGTGGTGAAACGCCAGCCGGCGACCTCTCCCATGCCGTCGAACGCGGTGCCGTTCAAGGTCGCGCCCGTGACCACGCCGTTGTCGATGAGCACGCGGTACTCGGTGCCGTAGTCCAGCGCATGACTGTGCGGAGCGATCGTCACGACGTTGCCCGACACCGTGATCGCGTCGCGCCGGATCACGCGCACGCGGTCCTGTCCCGGATAGCCCAGCGCATCCACGTCGCCGTTCAGCGGAATCGTGTCCACGAGCGCGCCGTCGCTGACGCGATGGATGCGCACCGCGCCCGCCGTGCCCAGGCTCGGCGCAGCGTCGAAGCGCAGGCGCAGACGCGTGTCCGCGTGCACGCCGCCGGCGAGTGCCGCGGGCTCCGCGACGCCGTTCAGATCGTAGACCGTGGTCGACGCGGCCAGTACCGTGGCCGCGATGGTTTTCTGCACGCTCGCATCCGATCCGCTCGTGAACGTGATCGTCGACGTACCGGCCGTGAGCGGACTCAGGGTCACGGCATTGCCGTTGACGGCCACGCCGGCGACCGCCGGGTTGCTCGACGCGACACTGAAGGTATCCGGGCCGCCCGCCGCCGTAACGGCTGTCACGTTCACGACGCGATCGGCGCCGCCTGCCGGCGCGGTCCAGCTCGTGTCGGCGGGATCGAGCGTGAGTTGCGCCTGACCGGGCGGCGGGCACGTGGCCGTCCCGCTCGCGCCCGGATCGATGCGCAGGTTGTCGATGACGACGAGCGCGGCGCTTTCCGCGCGCAATTGCAGGAATGCCGCCGCCGTGCCGACGGTCGAGGTCACCGAGTAGACGGTTCCCGCCGTCAGGCTCGTCACCGCGAGGTTCGCGATGCGCGATGCGCCGCCGAGCGGCGAGTTCGCCGAGCCGGTCGTGTTGTTGTTGACGTAGATCTGGAAATTTCCCGAACCGGAGCGCGACACGAGACAGAACGACACCGTGTACTGCTGGCTCAGGTCGAAGATCCCCGGCGGCGCGACCGTGGCCGTGGTCGTGACTGTCGTGTCGGTGTTGCCGATCGTGAAGCGGCCGTTGATCAGGCTGAGCTGTCCGTCCGGCGTGATGGTGATGTTGCTGCCGCCGCCGGTGGCGAAGTACATCGGCTTGGCCGCGTCCGTCGGCAGCGCGCGATAGCCGGCGGTCAGGAACGTGGCGGTCGTCGCCCCGTCGAAATTTTCCGCAAACGGCACGTTGGCCTGCGCGAGTGCGGCAGGCGCCATGGCGGCGAGCAGCAGGCAGATCGACATCGCTGCCGCATCTGCGGCGCGTCGCAGTAATTTCACGACCATCATTGGGATACCCCGGACAAGAGCGCGAGACATGACGCAGCCGCCACGGCGAGCGGCCGACCCGTTAGCGGACTACTGGATTGGTAGCGTTGCCGCCGATCGACGGCAGCCGGGCGGACGCGGGTGCAGTCGCCGGCGCACGACGCGAATGATCGATGACACCGGTATCATTTCTGGACAAACATTTTGCCGCCGGTATGGGCGAAGCCCGCGACCGCAGGTTCGCGGCGACGATGGCCGCGGCCATTGGGCTGCTGCGGTCCGGCCGGAGGCGGCGATGCCGAATGCGGCACCTGTCCCGCGTCCGGTGCGATTTTTCCCGACGATGAAATGACTCATGCCAGCCCTCCCCGACCGCACGAAAGACCTGCGTCCAGACGGCTGGACCCAGGGCCGCGGCGACGTTGACGGCTTCTGTCACCGGTGTCAATCTGCAGTGCAGCGAACGCAGACAACCGTCTCGCACTGTCCTCGCAAGGACATGCCGACAGCGGCGGCGGCAACGATCGGGTGAGGAATGACGGCAGCGAGCGACAGCGCGGCACATCCGCAGGAATCCGCGAAAGGGACAAATACACATCGATGGATCGCGCCGCTACTGCTGTCGCTGCTCGCGACCGCGAGCCTCGGCACGCGCTACTGGATGCCGACCTCGTTGTTCTGGGACGAGAACTACCACGTCACGTCGGCGCAGAAGCACATAGACGGCGTGATGTACATGGAATCGCATCCTCCGCTCGGAAAGATGCTGATCGCGCTCGGCGAAGTCGCGCTGTCGCGCAATCGGGGACTCGACACCGGCGCCCTGCTTCGCGCCGACCGCGTGCAACAGGCGCAACTGCCGCCGGGCTATTCCTTCGCAGGCGTGCGTCTGGCCTCGACGCTGTCGATGATCGCCGCGGTGATGCTGCTCTACGCCACGCTCCTGATGATCACGGGCCGGCGACTGCTCGCGTTCGTGTTCGCCGCGCTGCCGGCGCTCGACAATGCGCTGATCGTGCATGCACGCGCCGCGATGCTCGAAGGCATCCAGCTCGCGTTCGCGCTCGGCGCGATCTGCCTGCTCGCTTTCAGTCTGCGCGCCGGCAGTCGTGTGCGGCTGCCTCACTACGCCGGGCTCGGTGCGCTGGTCGGCCTGACCGTCGCGGTCAAGCTCAACGGTGCGGTCCTGCTGCTCCTGCCGGTGGCCCTGTTCCTCGCCGATCAATGGTCCGCACTGCGCGAACGGCGATGGCTCGCCGCGGCCCGGCGCCTGGGCGCGGCCATACCCGCGTTCTGCCTGCCGCTGCTGCTGGTGTTCTTCGGCAGTTTCTACCTATTCATCGCGACTGCGACCACCGTCATTCCCGGGCATACCTACAAGGCGTCGCCGGAATACCTGCAGCATCTGCGCGACCGCACCACCTGGACCGCGGCCGGATTCCGCGTCGGGTTGCGCGACCATCTGCGCTACATGGCCGAGTACGCCGACGGCGTGCCGCGCCTCGACGTGTGCAAACCCGGCGAGAACGGCAGCCACGCGACGCGCTGGCCGCTCGGCGGCAAGACCATCAACTATCGCTGGAACCGCGAGATGGTGAACGGCGTGAGCTACGTCGAATACACCTATCTCGTGTCCAATCCCGTGATCTGGTTCGGCGTGCTCGGCGGGATCCTGCTGTCGGTCAGCCTGATGCTCGGACACGGGGTCTTCGGGCATGCCGTCGCGAGTCGTCGCGACTATTTCTGGTCGCTGCTGTTCACGAGCCTCTACCTCGCCTACTTCGTCGCGATCCTCCAGATCGAACGCGTGATGTACCTCTATCACTATTTCCTGCCGTTGCTGTTCGGCATCGCGAACCTGGCCGTGGTGTGGAACTACCTCTACGGCGACGGCCTCGCCGCGGGGCGCGCTCATCCGCGCGCCAATCTGCTGCTGCTCCTGCTGCTCGCGGTCGCTGCTTTCGCGTGGTTCGCGCCGCTGACCTACGGATGGCCGCTGAGCACGTCGGCGATGGAGCAGCGCATGTGGTTCGATGTCTGGCGCCTGGAACCGGTGCGCTGACGTGGACTCGTCCCGCAAGGACTGGGCGCCGACCGTGCTGCTGCTGATCGCCGGCGTCGCGCTCGCGCAGGCGATGTGGCCCGTGCGCGTGGCTCCCGTGCTGCGCCTGAAGCTCGAACGCAACGCCAGCCCCATCGCGCATCTCGATCAGCCGCATCACGTCGTCGAATCGCGCGAGGTGCTCGTCGACCGCCTCGATCTCGCGCGCGGCGGCCGCCTGCGCCACGCCGAACTCGGCGACATCGGCTATGCCGAACATTTCTTCCTGACAGTGCGCAAGCGCTTCGCCGTGCGCGAAGACGGCGACTACCGGTTCCTCGTCGACAGCGACGACGGCTACTCGCTGCGCATCGACAACCGTCCGCTCTGCGCGGACCCGCGACCGCGTGCGCTGTCGGCGCAGACCTGCGGCATCCGGCTCGCTCGCGGCGAACACGAATTCGCGCTCGACTACTTCCAGGGCGCGGGACAGTCCGGCCTGTCGGTGCAGTACGGGCGACAGGATCGAGGACGCAACTTCTGGTTCGGGGAGGATTCGGAGTATTTCCGGTTCGGGCTCGAAGCGGGGAATTGAGCGGCACGACGAAAACGCTGCATCGCTGAGATCATGATTCGCGGCTGCTCCGACAGTCGCCTGGTTCAAGACAAGAAAGATCGAAGCACCGGAAAAATTCAGCCCCGCCACGCGCCCGCCGTCTTGCCGAACCAGCGTCGCGCCGCACGACTGAGGCTGCTCGCGTCGTGGTAGCCGATCTGCCGCGCGGCTTCGTCGAGCGATACGCCCTTGCGCAGCAGGATTTCCAACGCGTCCTGCCGCGCCGCATCGACGAGGGCAGTCCAGGAGTGGCCTTCTTTCTGCAACTGCCGCTGCAGCGCGCGCACGCTCATGCCCAGGGCTTGCGCGAGGTCGTCGACGCGCTGGCTGCCGCTGACGCGCGCGGTCAGCCATTGCTTCGCGAACGCCGCGACGGAGCCGGCATGCGGCAGGCCGGCGAGCTGGCGGTCCAGCAATTCGCAGTGAACGCGGTGCAGGTCCGCATCGGCGTGCGGCAGGCGGCGCGCGAGTTCGGCGGCGGGAAGACTCAGCACGTGCGCGGGCGCGTCGAATCGCACGTCGCAGCCGAAGAACGTTCGGTAGTGCCTGGCATCGCCCGGAGCGGAGTGCCGGAATTCGACGACCGTCGGCGCGAACGCGCGCTCGGCGATGCTGCGCGCCATGACGAGAATGCCGCCGACGATGGCCTCGACCTGCTGCGGGAACAGCCGCACGCGCCGGAGCTGTTCCGTGTAGACGATCGCGATGTCGCCGCCGGCGCGGGGCTGCGCCGTCAGCGCGCCGGATTCGCTGACGAGGCGGTAGTAGCGCAGCATCAGCGCCAGCGCATCCTGCAGCGAGGCGCTGCTCATCGCAGCGAGCCCGACGGCGCGGAAGGTCGACGGCCGCGCGGCCGCAGCGACCTTGAGGCCCAGCAGCGGATCGCCGGTCAGCGCGAGGCCACGCTCCCAGATGCGATGGACGATCTCGGGCGCGATGCGGCCATTCGGGTCGTCGAGCACGGCTGCATCGAGACGCAGTCCGGCGAGCAGCGCACGCACGTCGACGCCGTGCGCATCGAGCACGCCGAGCAAGGTGCGGACGTAGGGGTTCGAAACGGTACGCGGATCGAGCATGTCGGCGTCCCGGCTGGTTGGCGCGAAATGTCAATCTCGTGCGCGATCCTGTCAATGCGGCGGATTCGCGAGCGCCCGATCATGTGCTCCATCGACACGTCGCCGATCGCGCCGCACAGAGCGCCCGGAGCACCGTATGCCCCACGACACCGAAGCCTTTCGCATGCGCTATCGCGGCGGCATCAGCCGGCACTACCGCGCGTGGCTGCACGGCGGCTTCGTGCTCGCGTTCGGCCTGGCCGCGCTGGCGCTGCTGATCGGCCGGCTCGACGGCGTGCGCGCGTGGGAATGGCTCGCGATCCCGCTGGCCCTGGTCGTGTTCAACGTCGGCGAGTACACCGTGCATCGCACCTTCGGCCACCACAAGCACCGCCTCGGCGCGCTGTTCTACAAGCGCCATACCGGCGATCACCACAGCTTTTTCGACGAACGCCGCATGCCGTACGAACAGGCGCGCGACTGGCGCGTGATCTTCTTTCCGGCCTGGCTGATCGTGCTGTTCTGTACGGCGCTCGCGCCGGCCTACTGGGCGACGGCCTCGTTCAACGCGAACGTCGCCGCGCTGTTCTGCGCGACCTTGCTGAGCGGCTACCTGACCTACGAAATCTTCCATGCCTGCGAGCACCTGCCCGCGCGGCACCCGCTCGCGCGGCTGCCGTGGATACGCCACATGCGACGGCTGCATCAGTTGCACCATCGCCGCGACCTCATGCAGACACGCAACTTCAACCTCGTGTTCCCGCTGACGGACTGGCTGTGCGGCACCTTGCACTGGGAACCCGAAGACCCGCGCCTGCGCTGACCGCAACCACGATCGACTTCCGAACGGAATCCGCCATGCCGTCACACACCAGCCACACGCCGCTCCGCACCACGACTCAGGACGCCTACGACTACCTCACCATGCCCGCGTGCTGGCACGAATGGCACGCCGCTTCGCTGGGCACCGTGCCGGACACGCGACTGTCGCTGCCGGCCGGCGCGACGTTCGAGGAAAACATCCGCACGGCCGGTTTCCGGCGGCGCCTGCACTGGCGTGTCGTCGACGCGCGCCGACCGGAATACTGGGAAGCCGCGGCGACGATGGATGACGGCGGCAGCGTGCGCCTGCGCTACGACTTCGCCGCCGACGGCGACCGCACGATCTTCACGCGCTCGCTCGACTACTCGGTCAAGCCCGCATGGCTGCGCGTGATCGATGCGGTGTTCGGCCGCTTCCGGATCCGGCGCGAGTCGGCGACCGCCCTGCGAAAATTGCAGCAGCGTTTCGAGCGGCAGTGACCCGACACCGGCGTTAGCTTCAGGATGATCCGGGCACCGCGCAGGTCCCGTCGGCGCAGCGTTCCGGCCCGGCCGCCGCGGTGTCGCCGACGCCGGGCGCGTCCATCGACAGCGCCATCGCGATGCGTGCGCCGACGACGATGTCGTCCTCGACGCCGAATTTCCGCTGGAGGATGGTGCCGTCGCGACCGATGAGCACCGAGGACGGCGTTCCGCGCAGCGCAAAGCGCCGCATGGTGACCGGAATGTCCGATGTGCCGTCCGCGGCGTCGACGCCGACCGGCGACGTCACGCGATATTCGTGCAGGAAAGCTCTCAGCGTCAGGGGCGACATCGCCGCGTGATGTTCGAACACCGTGTGCAGTCCGACGACCTGAAGGTCGGTGCCGGCGAACGCGCGCTCGATGCGCTGCGCCTGCGGGATGGCCGCGGCGACGCAGCCAGGACAGAGCACCTGGAAGGTGTGCAGGAAGACGACGCGGCCGCGCAGGCTCGCCAGAGTCAGCGGCGCGGCAGTATTGAACCATTCGCTCACGGCCAGTTCGGGCGCAAGCGTGACGACGGATGACATGCGTTTTCCTCGGAACGCGGAATCCGCGGCAGCCGGGAATCATTTCGGCACGATGGAACCGGACGAGCCGGTTGCACGCGCGCGGCCGACCCGCGTAGCTTCCGCAGTGTCCTTGCTCTCTCGTTTTGCCTGGAGGGAAGGAAATTCCCGGTCCGCCGATGGCAGTCGGCGGACCGGGGAGCTGCTCACTTCGCGCGTTCGACCTTTCCGGGCAAGGTCAGATTGCCCGAGGCGATCTTGAACACGTCATCGACGCAGAGCAGCGGCGAATGCAGGTTGCCGTCGATCTTCAATCCTGCGGTGACGCCGTCGAACGACGCGCCGGCGATGCCGCCGAGCAGCGACAGGGGAACGGACACTTCGACCGTGCCGCCCTTGAATGCGGTCGGATAGTCCGGACTGTCGATCAGCAGCGGGACGCCGGGCCAGGTCGGCGGAACCTTGGGCTTGGCGCCTTTCGGAATGTCCGTCACCTTGAGGCCGCCCTTGCAGGCCGCATCCTTGTTCAGCACGACCCAGTGCGGATGCCAGACCTCGCGATTCTTGCCGCCGTACGCGGCGTCGTCGAAATCCGGATGGAACGTGACGGCGAGCGCGACGATGCCCTGCCCCTTCTCGAAGCCGATCTCGCCGCTGTCCAGCGAGGTCGGCCAGACGTAGGCGTAGACGTCCGAGCCCTCGAATCTGCCGGTCGCCGCGGGCCTGTCCGCCCCGGCGTCGCCGCGGACGCGCGTGGTGAAGATCGCCGCATCGTTCCGCGTGACGATCGTGGTCTCGATGATGTCGAAAGACGCGCGGACGGCGTCCGCCGGCTCGGCCGTGACGGCATGAGCGGACGCGGCATTCAGCCAAAGCGACGCCGTTCCGGCGAGCAGCACGCCGGCCAGTATTTTTGTACGCATGGAGATTTATCCTTTTTCGTATGCCTGGAGGGTACGACTATCCTTTCTGGAACGCGTCCCAGGTGGCAGCCCGGGACGAAGGATCTGCCGGATCGTGGTCGCGGCAGTCGATGCGGAGCTCCCGCTGACCGAATGCCGCGTTCACGAAGTTGCAGTGGTGGGGCCGCGCCGCATCGGAATGGGCGTGGGGCCGGAAGTGACGGCAGCTGACGCACATGCGCTGAATCGGAATCGCGTCCGCTTCCTGCAGTTGCCGGATCATCGCGATCAGCAGGAGGAGGAGCCGTTCCTTGTCCTCTCCCGACAGCGGGGCGGTCGCCACCGAAGCGACGCCGGCAGTCGCCTCTCCGGCACGCAGTGCCGCGCGGCCGTCCGGGGTGAGACCGACGTGCACCGCGCGCCGATCGACGTCCGAAGCACGCTTGACGACGAGGGCTTTGCGCTCCAGCGCGGCGACGGAATCCGTCGCCGTCGGCTGCGAGACGCCGAGCTGGAACGCGATCTCCTTCACACTGAGCCCGTCGGCCCGTCCCTGCAGACAGTCGAGGATCGCGTACTGCGTTGGATTGACGCCGGCCGCTCTGGCGCGCAGCCAGTCGTCCGAGCGCAGGGCCGTGGCGAGCCGCGAGAGCGCCTCGCGAATGCGCTCGTCGATGGGTGCCGGGCTCGTGGGCGATTTCATGCGGCGCATGCTAAATAGGACTCCTATCTATTGCAAGCGCTACCGAGATCGCCGGGGCACCCCACCCTTTCGCGCGGACCCGATTGGCGATGTGTCTCCGCCAGAGCCACGGGGTAGCGTGTGGCCGGCTACGGCGCGTGCGCCGGACGCAACGCCTTCAACAGCAGATTCACCGACGCCGCCGCCGATCCGTCGCCGGTGAGCGCGACCGCGACGAACGCATTGTCCCGTGGCGAATAGATCATGAGCGCACCTGCCCCCGGCGTGCCGCCCGCATGGCCTATCCAGAGATGGCGCGTGTCGCCGTCGGGAATGTCGAACACCATGAGGCCGAGGCCGTAGTAGAGACCCGCGTCGAACATCGGATAGAGCGTCGCGGTCATCGACGCGACGGTGGCCGCGGGCACGAGTTCGCCGTTGAACAGCGCGGCGAGAACGCGGGTCATGTCGGCCGCGTCGGCGGCGATCGGCCCGGCGGCGCCGGGCCAGCGCGGGTCGATCGGTTTTTCCTTCGCCGACGTCAGCGGCGCGATGTCGCGCGTGTCGCTGTCGGATCGCAGCGCGCGCGTACGTTTCAGCGCAAGCCTGTCGACGATGCGCGCGGCGATCGCGATGTCGAGCGGACGGCCATCGACGATACGCACGATTTCGCCGAGCAGGTCATAGCCGGTGTTGCTGTAGCGCCAGTTCGCGCCGGCGCAGAACATGGCGCCGTGGCGCCGCGCGATCGCGAGGTTCTCCCCGGCGCTGCGATGACGCGGCTCGCTGCGCGCCTTGCGATCTTCGTTCGCACTGAACAGACCGCTGGTGTGCGCAAGCAGATCGCGCACCGTGACGGCGTCGCCGTTCGGCACCTTGTCGATCCAGCGCGACACCGGCGCGTCGAGATCGAGACGCCCCTCGGCAGCGAGCTGCAGCACGACGATCGCCGTAAACACCTTGCCGGCGCTGGCCCAGTACAGCAGCGGCGCGCCGGCGGCCGTAGTCGATCGGGTCCAGAGGCCGCGACCCGGCACCGCGATCGCAGCGCTCAGCGCCGGCGCCGCGGTGGCCTTGTGCACGGTGTCGAATGCCTCGTCGAGACGCCGCACCGTGTCGGCATCGAAAGCGTCCTCACTGAATGGACCCGGCACCTGCGCGACGCGCACGGCCTCGTGCAACGGCCGTCCGGCATAGGACTCGCGCGTATCGCAGCGCACGGGTTTGTAGTCGTCGGCGGTCGCCGCGCCTGGCGGCAGTGCGGCGAAAGCGGCACAGGACACGAAACGAATCAGGGACGCGCGCATGCGGCGGAACTCCGGTCGGACGCTTCTGACCGGCGAGCGTACACAGCGCCGCCGGCCGCGTGCGTCTCGCGCGCGCGTCTGGTGCAGCCGCGTTCAGTCAACGAATGGGATTCCCTACTCGCTGCGCATCGATGGTCGTTCCCCTGACCTGCGCATCGCGATCAGAGGCTCCGGAACAGATCGCCCGACCCCGGAACCTGTCGAAGATCGAGCTCCAGCATCGTGTTGCCGACCTTGGCACCGAGCGAGAACGCGCCGTAGGCCTCGAACGCGCAGCGGGCGATGCCGTTGACGATGTCGCCTTCCTGCTCCGGCTCGTCGAAGGTTGCGGCATCGAGAAAGAACTTCACCCGGGCGTTGCCCGGCAGCGGTTTGCCGTCGACGCGGCGCACGGTCGCCGCGACGTACGCGCTCATCCGCTTGCCGGGTTTGCCGGGCTCAAGATCCGCGGCGAGCAAATAGCCGTCGCGAACGGCCAGTCGTCCGAATCGGCCTGCGTTCTCGTCGTCATCGTCCGACTCCGTGTGATTCACGAGCGCCGCCTCCATCAGCCAGCTCGGCAGCTGCGCCTGGAGATGCTCGGCGCTGTCGTAGATGCAGATGCTGCGTCCCGACACGTCGAACGCGGGCTCGGTGTCCTTGTGGCGCAGCAGCACGACCGGCCGCTGCAGCGCATCGGCATAGCCGAGCTCGTAGTAGCAGTTCGCGCGATTCGCCGTGAGATCCGCGACGACGACGGTCGCGCTGCGGATGCCCTGCAGGACCCGATCGAGGATGGCCGTGCTGCGCCGGATATCGTCGGTGCGGAAACAGCCCAGCCCGAGCGAGGCGGCCGCGGCCCGCATGGCCTGTTGGGCGGCGCCATGCCCCTCGCCGAACGGAACGATGAGGAAGACGTGCGGCACGTCGGCGACGAAAGGACGGTGATTCATGCGGCGGCTCCGTGGATCGGTGCAGGGTCGTTTCGCGCATCCGACGGACGACGTGCGGCGGCGCGCCGCAGCGGCGTCGACGCCGGCGACTGCCGACGACTTCGTCGCGCCGTTCATCGGGCGTGCGGAGATGCTCCATTACTGCGCGTCGGGCGCCGGACCTCTCACCCGAACGCCCCCTCCGACCGATGCCGGCCCGGCGATAGGCGCCGGCCCATTTCCGCGCATAGCCCTGGAGTCTCCGCGCCCCCGGCGCGGCTGCCATCCTCCACATCGCCAAAGCCGCAGAAAGGGAAAGTCATGACTCAGCGACAGATCACTCTGGTCAACAAGTCCGCAACGGCGACTTCGCTCGCGGTGCTGCAGGGAGGCAGCGAACAGCAGGCCGGCATCGTCGCCTGGCTCGCGAAGTACGCGTATCCCGACACGCAGATCCGCTTCACCTGGGACGACACCGATCTCTGTTTCGTCTGGGCGGGCACCGGCCAGCTCTCGCCGGGCGTCGTCGTGGATGCCTCGCAGGTGGTGCCGACGGCTCTGAACGAGGGCAACGTGATCGACCTGTCCTACGACAGCAAGAACCGGACGTTCTATTTCCACAACCAGCAGACCGGCGGCCAGCCCGGCAGCCTGACCATCCGTCAGGACAGCTCCATCCCTCCGAACGCGATCGCTGCCGGTATCGGCATGTCCGGCAAGCCGACCCTGGTCATGCAGGCCAACCCGAACATGTACACGACCTTCCAGCCGCGGACGGCCTACTTCCTCGCGTTCGGTGCGATCACGCAGGGCGAAATCATCGACACGCAGACCACGCCGCTGCACGCCATCGAGTTCCCGCCGAACGTGGTCGCGCTGACGGCGACGCTGGGGCCGGACAATCAGTGGACCGTGGTCTCGGACATCCTCACGACCGTGACCAGCGACGAGTGACGCAGGCCGCAGGCGGGCACTCGCGGGCGCCGACGGCCTGGGTACACGGGCGATCCGCAGCGAAGCCGTCCCGATGCCGGCTTCGCTGCACCCGGCGCCGGCCTGCGCGATACTCTGCGCTGTCGCTGGAGACCTGCCGATGACGACCCGACTGCGTTTCGCGCTCGCCTTCCTCCTGATCGCACTGCTGCTCGCCGGCTGTTCCACGCCGTTGCCGCCCGAGCGCGCCCACTATGCCGGCGTCTGGCGCAATGCCAATACGATGCTGACGATCACGCCGCAGGGTCGCGTGCTGTACCGCGTCGAACGCGGCAACGGTTTCCGCAAGTCGATCGAAGCGCCGATCAAACAGTTCGAAGGCAAGAACTTCGTCGTCGGGCTCGGGCCCATTGCGACGACCTTCGTCGTCACGCAAGGGCCTGAGCAGCAGGCCGACGGGCGCTGGACCATGACGGTCGACGGCATCGAACTGGTGCGCGAATGAACGGCGCCGCGCGCATCGCGGGCGACTGCGCGGCGCCGCGCTTGCCGCATTTCCAGGAAACCCTCCCGTGAATCGTTCTCTCATCGCGCTCCTGCTCGTCGTCGTCGGCATCATCCATCTGCTGCCGCTGCCCGGCATGCTCGGCAGCAGCCAGCTCGCAACGCTCTATGGTCTCGATTTCGGTGATCCGAACCTGGCCATCCTCATGCGGCATCGTGCGGTGCTGTTCGGCCTGCTCGGCATCGCCTGCCTGACCGCGGCGTTCCGGCGCGAGTGGCAGAACGCCGTCATCGCTGCGGCGGCCGTGAGCACGATCGCCTTCCTGCTGCTCGCCTACTCGACCGGCAGCTACAACGCCGCGATCGCGCGCGTCGTCACCGCGGATATCGTCGCCGTCGCCTGCCTCGTCGCGGCGACGGTGCTGCGGATGCTCCAGGCGCGAAAAAACGCGGCGCGCCGGTTGCGGTGAGCCGAAGCGGACATTCGGCGCGGCGACGCCGGATCGGATGACGTCGCGGTTGCTTCGACAGCCGTTTCTCGCCGCGAACCGGGTATCGCCGCCGCGACTCCTCTTCGGCATGCCATCGACCAGATAGACCATTCTGCAACTTTTTATTTGTCCATAAAGCTCATGCGAACACCGCGTCGCGTGCCGCTCTTCGTTTGCGTGATCCCTGCGCCCCGCTTCTCCGTATGTGTTCCCGACACCGCCGGAATCACCGGCGCTCATCAACGGTATGGAGGGTAGGATCATGAATAACGCTACGGTTCGCGGAGCTCTGCTCCTGATGCTGGGTCTGGGTTGCGTCGACGGCGCGTTCGCCGCAGGCGGTCGTGCGGTCGATACGCAAGCCGGTTCGGATCTCGTCGTCGACGTGACGGCCGGTCTGCCGGGCGCGAAGGGTTTCACGCAGGAAATCTGGCGCAACGAAGGCACCGTGCGCTTCGCGCCGGCCGATGCCAAGTCCGCCGAAGCCGCGTGGGCCGAGCGCCGCCGCGGCAACGAAGCCGCCGATGCGAAGGGCGGCGACGACAAGACGGTCAGCACGGGCGACCAGTACTGGACCGCGGTCAACGCCAAGACCGGTGCGAAGTACCGCGTCGAGATGCCGCGCGAACTGGCGCATGAACTGCATCGTCTCGCGCTGCAGTCCGGCATGGCCTCGGGTGCGACCAAGGGCGCGACCGACGCGCTCGCCGATGCGGACGGCGATGCCGGCCTCAAGGGCTGGAGCGACGGCGACGACACACGTACGCGCCGCTACGACAACACCGCGTTTCCGTTCCGTGCGATGGGCCAGATGGGCGGCGGCACGAACTCCGGCTGCTCGGGCACGCTCGTCGGCCGCCGTCACGTGCTGACCGCCGCGCATTGCCTGTACAACCGCGACGGCGACTTCTGGTACTCGCTGGGCGCGACGCGGTTCCGTCCGGGCCGCGAAGGCACCTGCAGCGGCGAAACCTGCGAGCCCTACGGCGCGCATGACGCTACCTGGTACTTCACGCCGGAGCAGTTCCGCGCGAGCGACACCGACTGGACCTACGACTACGCCATCATGGTGCTCGACACGGCACCGGGCGACGAGACCGGCTGGCTCGGCTACGTCGCGATCGGCGAAGACAGTCTGCGCGACTATTGCGACGCGAATGCGTTCAGCACGGGCCAGTGCTTCAACCGCGGCTATCCGGCCTGCGGCCTGTCGAATGCGCCGGTGCGCTATGAAACCTGCAAACAGGGCTGGGCGTATCAGGACACCAAGGCCTGCAACATCGGCAGCTTCTATGCGACGGGTTCCGATGGCTGGAAGGCGCGCTTCTCGACCAACTGCGACCTGTCGGGCGGTCATTCGGGCTCGGCGATCTATACCAACCGCTGGGCCGGCGCCAACAACGTAGTCGTCGGTGTCGTCAGCACGCAGACCTGCACCACCTGCACCGCGCAGGACGACTACCCGAACGGCATCCGCCGCCTGACGCCGGACGTGCTCGATGCGATCAGCTACTTCAAGTCGACGATGCCGTAAACGGACGTCGGCCAGGGAATACGGAGAAGCCGGGCGAATGCCCGGCTTCTCCGTTTGGCGGACGCGTGTCGACGACGGTTCTTCGCCGTGCGCAGACCATGTTGTTGCGATCCGCCGCACTCGCCGGCAACCTACGCGCGGCACCAGCGCGGAGATCGCATGTACGCTGTCGAGATCAGGGCTTTCGTAGCGGCGCACGATTTCGCGCTGTCGCTGCGGTTCCGCACCGACCTCCGCTTCGCGATCGCGTGGCAGTCCCCGGCCGCATGAGCACGATCGAGAAAGCCATCGAGATCGCGGCTCGCGCACATGCGGGCCAGCGCGACAAGGCCGGCGCGCCGTACATCTTCCATCCGCTGCGCCTCATGTTTGCCGTACGCAGCGACGAGGAACGCATGGCCGCCGTACTGCACGACGTCGTCGAGGATACGCCGCTGACCTTCGACGACCTGCTGCGCGAAGGGTTCTCCATCGCGGTCGTCGATGCGGTACGCGCAATGACGAAACACGAAGGCGAAACCCGCGTCGCTGCCGCGTATCGTGCCGCGGCGAATCCGATCGCGCGTGCGGTCAAGCTCGCCGACGTGAACGACAACAGCGATCTGAGCCGGATTCCCGAACCGACCGAGAAGGACTTCGCGCGATTGCGCGAATACGAGCAGGTGCGGGCGATATTGCTGGCGGCCTCGTGAACTGTCCTTCGTCCGTCGCGGTCGCAGGCCACCCCGTGACCGGACACCCGACCTCATGACGCACGACGGAACCGACGCGACGAGCGCGCGAAAACCGGCCAGACGTCGGCGACTTCGCCGTGCCGTGTTCGCACTGCTGCTGTTGCTCGCTCTCGGTTTTCTGCTGCCCGAGCACGCCGTGATCCCCGTCCGCGGCGCCGGCCCGCGCGACTGGAACGCGCAGTCGTTCTGGTACGAACCCTGGGGCGCGTCCGGCGTGCACAAGGGCATCGACATCTTCGCGCCCAGGGGCCGCGACGTGGTGTCGACGACCTACGGGTTCGTCGTGTTTCGCGGCGAGCTCGCGCTCGGCGGCAACGTCGTTGCGGCGCTCGGTCCGAAATGGCGGCTGCACTACTATGCGCATCTCGATACGTCGCGCGTCGGCGCGTTCTCGCTGCTGCAGCCGGGCACGACGATAGGCACGGTCGGCGACAGCGGCAACGCCGCCGGCAAGCCGCCCCACCTGCACTACGCGGTGCTGTCGCTGCTGCCGTTGCCGTGGCGCGCGACGACGCAGACGCAAGGATGGAAACGCCTGTTCTTTCTCGATCCGGGCCGGATCGTCGATCCCGACGGAGTGAAGCGATGATGCCCGCAGCGCGGATGGTGATCAGCGCCGTTGCCGCGCTCGCTGCCGGCATCGGTATCGCGAACGCCGCACGCGTCGTGCACGAATCGCTCGCGAGCGTCGCGGTGCGGGCGCAGCGCATCGTCGTCGCCGAGGTCCTCGCCGCCGACGCCTACGAGGAGGGCGCGGAGCGGATCCTCGATGTCGAAGTGTTGCCGGAGCAGCTGATCTCCGGACCCGGATTCGAGGCCCGCGATGAAGACACCCTGCTCTGCCGCTACCGCGAAGCGCGCGTGCAGCGCCGCGGCGACGCCGTGCTCTCGCCGCTGGTCAGCGGTTCCGGCGAGGAATTCCGCACGCGTCGCGGCGATCGCGTGATCCTGCTGCTCGCGGCGGAACCGGAAAACGTCGCTCGAGGACCGGCGCCGTCGCCACCGCAGTCCGAAGCCGAAGCGACGCACGACGATGCAAGATCCGATGCCGAAACGGATGCGCAGCCCAGGGCCCCGGACTGCATGCTGCTGCGCATCGAATCGCTGCAGAACCGCATCGCGATCCTGCGCCATCTGCGGCATGCCGCCGAGGCGCGCGGGAAACCCTAGGTCAAGGCGACGATCCCTTCGCCCGGCGGCGCCATCGCGCGAGTACAAGCTCGGCGACCACACTACCCGCGGCCGCGCCTAGCGGCGAAAAGTACAGCACGTATTGGTCGTAGTCGTACCGGCAGAGTCGAGCCGGCGTCCCCCAATGCCTGCGCACGTTCTCGAGCGCGGCTGTGTAGCGCCACTGCACCAGCGCGATCACTGCGGCGATGCCGAGCAGTGCTGCAATGGCATACGCCAGGATCGTGGCGATCGTGGACCGGACTCCGCGTCGATTCATGCACTGCCCCTCGCTCATCGCCGCGGTCCGACCGCATGTCGCAGGAACCGGTTCACGCATCCCGAAGCGGCGACGATCTGTGCGCCGCGTCGCGGCAGATTCGCCCTGCGAAAGGCTACGGTTGCGCCCCGTTGCCGCTGCGGCGGTTCGTACTCGAGGAAAGAACATGTCCGCCTTCCGTTCCGCGGTCCGTGCCGTCGCGGCTGCCGCCTTGCTCGTCGCCACTTCGGCGAGCGCGTTCGACACGATCTGGCGCAACGGTTTCGATCGTCCGGCCAACTATGCCTCGCCGCTCGGCACGAATCTCGACGGCGTCGTCGACTATTCGACGAGCTACAACTTCGTCGACGCGATGAAGCAGTCGCGCAGCTGGATAACGGCGAACACGACCGGCAACGGCATTTTCGATACCGAAGACGCGGCCTGCCTCGATCTCGATGCGGACGGCTATGTGCGCTCGCTGACGCCGCTGACCGGCAATCCGGGTTGCACGGCACCGAATTACAACGCCGTGTCGACGCTGTTCTTCTTCGGCGACTTCGCCGGGCACTACCCGAGCG
>CAMLSI010000041.1 GCA_946482585.1 uncultured Lysobacteraceae bacterium | reverse complement strand
GCGAAGGCGGAAGGTCTCGTGCTCAGCGCGACGTTCAGCGGCACCGCCGGCGGCGTGCGCATCACGAACGAGGCGACGCTGAATGCGTGGTACAGCGTCGCGCAGGGTGGTTTCGACCGCAATCCGCCGGCCAAGGAGATCAAGGAAGGTCTCGAGATCGTGCGCGAGTACACCGATGCCGGCGGCAAGGTGATCGACAAGGTCGAGCTCGGCCAGGAAATCCTCGTCAAGCTCAAGATCCGTTCGACGCGCGCCGACGGCGTCGGCGACACGGCCGTGATCGATCTGCTGCCGGGCGGCTTCGAAGTCGTGCAGGAAATTCCGGCGACGCCGGCGCCTGCGGAAGAGGGCGAGGAAGGCGCAGCCGAAACGGCGGCCCCGGCATGGCGCAGCACGGTCGGTCTCGCGAGCTCGACCTGGATGCCCGACTACGCCGACGTGCGGGACGATCGCGTCGTGATCTACGGTACCGCGATGCAGTCGGTGCGCGAGTTCGTCTATCGCATCAAGGCGACCAACGTCGGCAGCTTCGTTGTGCCGCCGGCCTATGCGGAATCGATGTACGAGCGCACGGTGCAGGCGCAGTCGCTGGGCGGGCGCATCACGGTGGTCAAGCCGGACTGAAGCGAAGTACGGGCAGGCCGATGAAGGCGGGTTTGCAGCGAGCGGTTCTGTCGGCGTGGCGACTCGTGCTGCGCTGGCAGAACACTCTGGTCGCGATCGCGCTAATCGCGATCGTGCTTTTCGCGATCCGGCTGTATCCGCATGCGCCGCTGTCGGCGCATGCGGATTCGTCGACGGCGCTCTACGGCGCGAACGGCGAATTGCTGCGGTTGACCCTGAGCGATGACGACAAGTACCGGCAATGGCTACCGCTCGCGCAGATGCCGCCGGCGCTGGTCGAGGCCGTGCAACTGCACGAGGACGCGTGGTTTCGCTGGCATCCCGGATTCAATCCGGTCAGCCTCGTGCGCGGCGCCTGGATCAGCTACGTGCAGGGCGGCAACCGGCAGGGCGGTTCGACCCTGACCATGCAGCTCGCGCGGCTGATGTACCGGCTCAATACGCGCAGTCCGCTCGGCAAGGCCGAGCAGGTCGCGCGCGCAGTCTGGCTGGAGCTGCGCTATTCCAAAGATGACATTCTGGAAGCGTATCTGAACTACGCGCCCTACGGCCGCAACGTCGAAGGGGTGGCCGCGGCGAGCCTGGTGTATTTCGGCAAGCGGCCGCAGGACCTCGCGCTGCCCGAAGTGCTCACGCTCGCGGTGATCCCGCAGGACCCGACGCGGCGCCTGCGCGATGCGCAGGTCGCCGACGGCGACGACAAGCTCAATCGCGGGCTGCGCGCCGCGCGCGCTCGTCTCTATGCGCGCTGGCGCGAGGCGCATGCGGTCGATGCGCTCACTGACGCGCTGATGCGGCTGCCGCTCGACCTGCATGCGCCGGCGCAGCTGCCGTTCATTGCGCCGCACGCGATGGAGCAGGTGCTGCGCGAAGCGCGGCTCGACGGAAAAGTCGCGCCGCGCATCGACACGACCATCGACGCGGGCCTGCAGCGCACGGTCGAGCGGCAGTTGCGCGAGACCCTGCAGCGCGAGCGCTTGCGCGGCATCGACAATGCGGCCGCGCTGCTCGTCGACACGCGCGACATGAGCGTCAAGGCACTCGTCGGTTCGGCCGACTATGCCGATGCAGCGATCGCGGGCCAGGTCAACGGTACGGCCGCGAAGCGCTCGCCGGGATCGACGCTGAAACCGTTCATCTATGCGCTCGGCATGGATCAGGGCGTGCTGCATCCGCGCACTGTGCTGCGCGACGTGCCGACCGCGTTCGGCCCCTTCATGCCGGAAAACTACGACGGGCGTTTCCTGGGTCCGGTGACTGCGACGGAGGCGCTGATCCGCAGCCGCAACATTCCGGCCGTCTGGGTCGCCTCGCAGCTCGCCGAACCAAATCTCTACGAATTCCTCCGGCGTGCCGGCATCAGCCGCCTGGCGAGCGAACGGCACTACGGCCTCGCGCTCGTGCTCGGCGGCGGCGAAGTGACGATGCAGGAACTTGCGACCCTGTACGCGATGCTCGCCAATCGCGGCGTGCTCAGGCCGCTGCGCCTGCGCGCCGATGCGGCTGCCGGCGATGGCGTGCGCCTGCTCAGCGACGCGACGAGCTTCATGACCCTGGACATGCTGCGGCAGAATCCGCGGCCCGACGAAGCGACGACGGCCACGCCGGCGCGGCTGCCGATCTACTGGAAGACCGGCACGTCCTGGGGTTTTCGCGATGCCTGGACCGCGGGCATCTTCGGGCCCTACGTGCTCGTCGTCTGGATGGGCAACTTCGACGGCGCCGGCAATCCGGCGCTGATCGGTGTCGAGACCGCGGCGCCGCTGTTCTTCCGTATCGCCGACGCGATCCTCGCGCGCGACCGCAACCTGGCCGAACCGGCTTGGACGGTGCCCGACGGCGTGCGCAAAGTGGAAATCTGTCTCGCGAGCGGCGATCTGCCGAACGCCTGGTGTCCGCAGCGCGGCATGACCTGGTTCATCCCGGGCAAATCGCCGATTCGCGTGAGCACGGTGCACCGGCCGGTCACGATCGATGTGCGCAGCGGACGGGCCGCCTGTCCGCCCTACGATCCGGCGACGACGCGCACCGAGGTTTACGAATTCTGGCCCTCGGATCTCGCGCGCGTGTTCGCGCAGGCCGGCATTCCGCGGCGCAAGCCGCCGCCCGACGCCGACTGCGGACTGCGCGGCAGCGGCGACGCGCCGCGGATCACGTCGCCGGTGCGCGGCGCGGCGTATACGGTGCGCGCGCGGCGCAGCGACAGCGCGAACGACGCGCGCATCGCGTTCAGCGCGACCGTGGATGCGGGCGTGCGCGAGGTCTACTGGTTCGTGGACGACGGCTACGTGGGCGCCGCACAGGCTGGCGAGACGCTGTTCTGGCAGCCGCTCGCCGCGGGCGCGCACGTCGCGCGCGTCGTCGACGACCACGGACGCAGCGAGACTCGCGAGCTGCGCGTGGTGGCGGTGGATTGAAGGTCGCGACGCGGGTTTCGCGGCGTCGGATGCGCAGGCTCAGCCCAACTGTCCGGCTTCATCGCCACTCGTACTGCCAGCGCAATTCGACGCGGCGCGGGTCGCCGAGGCGATAGCGCGTTTCCTGGCGCCGGTCGTTGTAGCGGAAGTCGACGCGGTCGAGGTAGAGCTCGTCGAGCGCATTCGTGACCGCGAGCGAGAAATCGGCGTCGTCGAGGCGATAGCCGATGCGCAGATCGGCGAGGCTGTATGCCGGGCGACGATTGCCCGGATTGATGTCGAGCGTCGTTTCGGCGGCGGCGGTGTGATACGCATCTAGCGTGCCGTACCAGCCTTGGTCGGCGCCGTAGCGCAGCCCGAACAGCGCCGTGTACTTCGGCGCGCCGGGCAGTCGCGGCGACGGATCTTCGTTGTAGTAGCGGTAATAGTCGTAGCGCGCGTTGAGCCGGCCGAGGCCGAGCGTCGCGCGCCAGCGTTCGCCGAGCCGCGCGTCGAGCTCGAGTTCGGCGCCGTAGACGCGGCCGCGTGCGCCGACGTGATTCGTTACATAGTGGAAACGTTCACGAATCAGCGTGCGGAACAGGGCGAGCCGCGCCGTGAGGCGTTCGTCGAACCAGTCCGATTGCCAGGCGAGCTGAGTCGAATCGTCGCGCTCGGCCGGCTGGATGAATTCGGGGCGCACGCCCGCGCTGCTGCGGATGCCGCGGCCGTGGCTCAGGCTGAGCCGGTTGGTGTCGTCGATGTTCCAGTTGCCGACGACGAGCGGCACCGGCGTGCTCGTGTCGATGCGTCCGAACTGTGCGAACTGCAGCACCGATTCGCGCTCGGCGCAGACGCCGGGACGCGGCACCAGGCCGGTGCCGACGTTGCAGGCGACGCTGATGTAGTTCTGCTGCGCTTTCTCCTCGACCTGGCGCAGGCCGATGCCGACGCTGAAGCGCTCGTCCCAGCGGCGGCCGAGCCAGAGCCAGCCGCTGCGCGTGCGGAAATCGAGGTCCTGCCGGTTGTCGCCGATGCGGCGGAATCCGGCGACCCAGACCGCTTCCAGATCGGCGAACGACACCGCGCTGAACTCGACGCCGCCGGCCATTTCCCACTCGCCCGGCGTGTAGCGCGCGCTCAGACCCACGGCACGGCGGCGCTCGTTGTTGAGATCGCCGCTGGGACCGAAGCCGGAGCCGAGCCACAGTCCTTCCTGGCGTGCGAGCGTGCTGTTCGCGCTGAGGCGCACGTTCCAGTCGTCGCGGCCGTATTGCAGGTTCAGTGCGGAGCCGAGCGCGCGCGTCTGGGTGCGGGCGGTATCTCGCGCGTAGCTCAGGCGATCCTTCGACAGCGGAAACGGGAACTCGCCGGCCGCGGTGTACAGCGCGGGGTCGTCGCCGGACACGGCGAGCAGCGCGAACTCCAGGCTGAAACCCGGCAGCCACTCGGGCACGAGATTGAGCTTGGTGTAGAGATTGTCGACGACGCGGTGATCGCGGTTGGCCTCGGGCACGTAGACCTCGTGCACGTAGTCGGCCATCACGCGGCGTTCGAGCGCGACGCGCATGCCGCTTTCGCTGCCGCCGAAGCGCGTCGACCACGCGGTCGAGCCGCGCAGCGCGCCGTCGTTGCCGATGCCTGCGCTCGCGCGCAGGCTCGGCGAATCCGACGGCGCTTCGGTATAGAGATCCAGCGCGCCCGCGGTCGCGCTGCCGCCGCGTTCGAAGCTGCGCGGGCCGCGCTGCAGCTGCATGCTCGCGAGTCCTTCGACCGGCACCATGTCGCCTTCGATGAGGCTGGTGCCGAGATCGATGCCGTCGAGGCGCACACTGAGTCCGCTGAACTGATCGAGATCGCGCTCCTGGCCGCGGATCGCGAGGCTCGCGCCGCTGGCATAGACGTTCGGCGCATAACGGCCGATCTGGCTCAGGCTCAGCAGCGGCGAGGCGGCCAGGCGTTCGTGCTCGATGCGCGTGACGCTCATGGCTTCGTGTGCCATCTCGGTCACGGTCGGCGTCGCGGCGGTGACCGGCGCCAGCGACGGCAGCGGCGTGTCCTCGATCGTCAGTGCCGACAGGCTGACGCGTTCGCCCGGCGCCGCCCTGACGATCTCGATTGCGCCGTCGCTGCGGCGGCGCCAGGCGAGGCCGACGGGCACGAGGATCTCGTCGAGTGCCTGCGGCAAGGTCGCATGCAGGTTGCGGCGCTCGCACAGTGCGCTCGAGACCTGGTCGGAGCGGTCGACGATGGGAACGTTCGCGAGCAGCGCGAGCCGCTCTAAACAGCCGAGCAGCGGACCCTGTTCGAGGACGATGTCGTAGACCGGCTCCGTCTCGCCGGCGGCGGACAGATGCAGCGGTGCGACGGCGGCAAGCAGGCCAGCAAGGCGGCCCAGGCGGGCACGCCTCATCGCATGATGTAGGCGACGCGAGGAATGTGGCGCAGGCTCAACTGCGTGGTCTGCGCGAGCGCGCGCAGCGCCGCGGCCGGATCGTCGAGCGGCAGGGTTGCCGTGATCGGCATCGCCGCCTGCGCGTCGTCGGCGAGCACGATGCGCTCGGGCAGGTAGCGGTCGAGCTCGGCGAGTACCTTGGCGAGCGGCATCTGCTCGACGCTGAGGACGCCGCGCGTCCAGCCGTCGTTGGACGCCAGCGCGCCGATGCGCGCGGCCGCTTCGTCGTGGCCGACGAAGGCCTGTTGGCCCGCGGTCAGGTCGACCGGCGCCGCCGCGCCTGCGGTGACCCGCACGATGCCTTCGTGCACGCCGATTTCGGTGCCGACGTCGCCGCGATCGACGACGAAGCGCGTGCCGACGGCCATGGCGTCGACATTGCCGGCGCGGACGTGCAGCGGACGGGTCGGATCCTTGGCGACCGCGATCGCGAGACGGCCGCGCAGCAGTTCGATGTCACGCCGGTCGCTGCCCAGGCGCACGCGCACGGCACTGTCGGTATCCAGCTCGAGCACCGAACCGTCGGCGAGCGTCTGCGACTGCGATTTGCCGATGTCGGTATGGAGGTCGCTGTTCCAGTTCTGCCAGCTCGGCGCGATGCGCGGACCGACGAGCAACGCGAACACGAGCAGCAGCGGCGCGCCGGCCGCCATGCCCCAGCGCAGCCACGGACGTGCCGTGCGCGCCGCCGGCGCCTGTACGGCGACGGTCTCGGCAGTGGCGCTCTGTTCGAGCGCGAACGCGGCTGCACAGATGTCCGCGTACGCGAGCCGATGCCGCGGATTCTGCGCAAGCCATTGATCCAGCGAACGGGTTTCGTCGGCCGACAGATCTCTGCCGCTGGCAATGGCGTGCCAGCGGGCGGCTTGTTGCAGCAGCGATTCGGTCGAATTCATGGACATGTCTCCCGCATAGACGCGCGAGTGCCGGGTTGCCCCCAACGGCGGCCGAGGCGAACGGAAGGGCGGGCGCTCATTGCCGCCGCCTGCCGCTCAGGGCCGCGCCGAGCTGGGCCAGTGCGCGGGTCAGATGGTTCTCGACCGTCTTGGGCTGCAGGTTCAGGCGATCGGCGATTTCTTTCTGCGTGTGGCCGTGGATGCGCGCGAGCACGAGCACGTCGCGCGCACGCGGTGTCAGCGTGTTCAGCGCGGCGCTGACGCGGGCGACGTCTTCCTGCACCGTCGCGATGTGATCCGCGCCGGGCGCATAGCCGCTGTCGTCGAAATCGCCCTCGATCGCGTGCGCGTCGCTGACCATGCGCCGGCGCAGCTGGTCGCGTGCCAGGTTGGTCGCGACGTGGAACAGGAACGCACGCGGCTTCTCGACCGTCTCGCGCCTGGCCTGGGCGATCAGACGCATGCCGGCCTCCTGCGCGAGATCCTCGGCCTGTCCGTGGTCGGCGCAGAGCCGGCGCAGGTAGGCGACGAGCTCGCCGTAGCAGCTCGCATAGAGTTCGGCGATGGCCTGAGCGTTTGCATCGGGCGCGACCCGGGGCGAAATCGAGCTCATGCCTGCCAGCAGCCGCCGGCAGCGCAGGGAGTCGGGCCGTTCCGGCGCGAGCCGGACGGGGCGGGCAGGGTCGGCGGCATCAGATACTCAGGCGGTAGATGATGGGCAGGCGCAATTCGAGCTGGCGCGCTTCGCCGGTGAAGAAGGCGGACATGGGCACGGGCGATGCGCGGCGCAGCAGGTCGAGCGCGGCCTTGTCGAGAATCGCGTGACCGGAACTGTGTGCGATGCGCTGATCGACGAGGCGGCCGTCGGGCATCAGTACGACGACGACCTCGACCGTACCCTGCAGGCGCGCGCGCCGCGCGGGTCCGGGATAGCGACGATGCTGCGCCAGCCATTCGAGTACGCGCACAGTCGCCGTGTCGATGAGCGGATCCAGCGGCGGCGTGACGACGTCGGTGCCGCTATCGGCGAGGTCGGGCCGGGCCTGCGGCGTCGGCGCGACGGGTTCGGGATCGTGCGACGCCACGATGGGTGGCGCGGCCGGCGATGTGGCAGTCTTCGCGGGTTCGGGCGGGTGCGGCGCCGGCAGCGCCGTCGGCGGACGTTGGGGCTTCGGCGTGGCCGCCATCGGCGCGGGAGGCGTCGGCGGTTGATCGACGAGCGGCGCGGGTGCGGGTTCGCCGCCGCCCGCGCGGAGACGGACCTGCAGCACGGGACGTTCCGGGGTCGGCGTCAGTTCCGACGTCCATTGCCACAGCAGCGCGCCGACGCCGGCGTGCAGCGCCAGCGACAGCATCAGTGCGAAAAGTGCGGAGCGCCGCGGCGCAGGGCCTGCCGGAACGACGATATCGTCCTCCTGCGCAGGTGCTGCTTCCGGCGCGATCGAGATCGCGTCGGGCGGGGCGAGCAGCAGAACCTGGGCGGCGTTGGAGGGCGAACTCGGCATCGCTAGGTTGGACTGGAGCAGGATTGGCGGCGGATATTAGCCACGTTACCGCGAAAAGGCATGCAGTGACGATATGGAAAAGGGCGCTTGGGGGGATTTGGCGTTTGCCGCGTCTACCCCGGGTGAACACGCAACGAGGCCGCCGCACACGAAATCGTCGGCTTCAGATGGGGAATCGAGAAATCATGGCCAATCCGATCACTACGCATAGCAGCCTGGTTCGCCGGCTCGGGGCGTTCGCCGCCCTCGGGCTCTGCGCGTCGACCTGCGAAGCCGTCCGTCTTGATCCCGATGGCATGGGGCAGGTGCTGCTCTATCCCTACTACACGGTCCGCAACGGCAATCAGACGATCTACACGGTGACCAATCACACCGACCGGCACAAGGTGCTGCAGGTGCAGATGAGCGAAGGTCGCAACGGCCGCACCGTGATCGGCTTCAACGTGTTTCTCGCGCCGTACGACAGCTGGTCCGGGACGACGTTCGGCTTCAGCGATTCCGACGACGAAGCTTTCCTGCTGCCCGGCGATTCGTCGTGCACCTATCCGCGCTTCGAGGCGTTCACCTTTCCCGACGGACGCGGCTATGCGCCGCTCGCGCCCTGGGGCTACACCGGCTCGCGGCGCGATGCGGGTCCCGGCACCTACGACCGCGCCCGCGAGGGTTACATAAAGATCTTCGAGCTCGCGACGGTCGTGCCGGAAACGCCGCCGGCCATGGCGATGACGCCGGCTGCGACCGGCGCGCCTCCGGGGTGCGCGTCGCTCATCGAAGCCTATGAGGCGGGGTACTGGGCACAGGACCGCAAGGCCCATCTCACGAACCCGACCGGCGGCCTCAGTGGCGAAGCCATGGTGCTCAACGTCGCGGCCGGCACGGTGATGGCGTATCAGGCGACGGCGCTGGCCGATTTCCGCACCGATCCCTCAGACGTGCCGCAGGGCAGCCGCGCGACCGTGCTCAATCATTTCAAGCCGGTCGAAGAAGGCGTCGGCCTCGACGATGCGGTCAGCGACCCGTCCACGGGCTTCGCGAGTGCGACGATCCAGTTGCCGAATCGCCGCCAGGATCTCGTCTATGCGCGCGAACGCGCGATCGATGCGGTCAGCGCCGTGCTCACGGCCGACGCGGTCAACGTCAACTACGTCAACGACGCGAGCATCGGCGGGACGACCGACTGGGTCGTGACCTTCCCGACACGGCCGTACTACACCGATCAGGCCATCGTCGGCGCCGCGGCGATCAAGCCGTTCACGAGCCTCTATCCGGGCGCCGGCGGCAGCGAAGCCTCGGCCTCGATGCCGGTGCCGTATTCGCTGCGCGATCGCGACGGACGCCGCGTGCTCGTCACGGGCGGAACGACCGAAGCGGTGGACCTGCGCTTCAACACGCAGGTGATCGCCGTCGCGCCGAGCGTGAACATCGTCCCGCTCGCAGGACGTCCGCTGGGTTCGTCGCTCGCGACGCGTCTCGGACCGGTGTCGGGCGCCGCGCGTCGCGACGGCGGCTGGATGACGCTCGATTTCCTGCGCTACCAGGACGGCGCGACGACCGCGAACCGCAGCCTGCGTCCGGCCGAAGACGGCACGGTGATGCTCGGTCTGCCGGCGATCGGTTTCGCTGCCGTGAACTATGTCAATGCTGCCGCGGGACCGGGCGTGCTGGCGAACTACAGCATGGCCAATCCGCAGCGGCGTACGCAGGACTGCCGTCGCAACACGGTTTCCTGCAAATGAAACCCTGCCGATGCGGCGCTGTGTAAAAGGCCGCATCCGGTAAATCGCGACGTCGCGGAACGGCGTCGGAAAAACCCCGAAGAGGTTGGGATGGATTCGTGCGCGCCACGGATACGGTGCGCTGTTGCCTGAATTTCGTGCTGCTGCATTTGTCGTCGATCCGCATAGGTCCAGCTGAAGGAAGTAGCGCCATGTATCTCGTCCCCGATCTGCACCGAGTCATGAACGCCGGCCGCCGCCCGCGCCTGCAGCGCATCGCGGCGTATCGCCGGCTCGGTTATCGCGTCGTCGTCGAAGGCACGCCGACCACGCCGCTGCGCTGGAAAGTCTTCCGGCCGTGGCTGCGCACGGTCTCCGCCTCCGGCATCGTCGCCACGCGCGAAGCCGCGACCGAAGCCGCGAATGCCTGGATACGCCAGGACGTAGAGAAGACGCGCGCGGCCGCTCTGGCCTTGGCGTCCGCCGCGCACTAGACGTCGGGCACGGTCGAGAGAGCCGGCAGCACGGCGCGGTTGCGCCGGCGAATGCCGGTCGTTCCTCGCACTTTGGGGTTTGTGATGAAAGGCAGTTCACTGAGCGTTGCGGTCGCGGCGGGTCTCGTCGTGGCCGCCCGTATAGGCGAGCGCGCGAACGCTGTCGAACTGAGCCCCGACGGTACCGGCCAGGTACTGATCTATCCGTACTACACGGTCGACCGCAATCAGCAGGCGGTCGTCTCGGTCGTGAACGCGACCAACGCCGCCAAGGCGGTCGGGGGTGCGCCGGCGAGCTGTTCCGCTCCGACTACGTGACCTCAGGACAGCCCGGCCGGGCGATCGATGCGGTGTCGGCGGTGTTCATGGCGTCCAGCCCTGCTCAACGAATACAACGTCGATGTGTTGGTCGGGTCGAATACCGACTGGGTGGTGACCTTCTCGACCAAGCGCTTCTATGTCGATCCGGAAATCCTCGGAATGCCGCTGGGCAGTGCCGGTGCGTTGCCGCCGTTCACTTTCACGTTCGGGCAGCAACTCACCGTCAACGGAAGCGAGGTCAACGGCGTCACGCGGTCCTGTAGTCAGGTCGCGAACCGGGCGTACTGTCGAACTACAGCGCGGCGTTCCGGCATCGCGCGGTGCGCGATTGCGTGAACGCGACGTCGGGCAGCTGTCCCTGATGGGCAAGGTTCCGGCTTCGGCGTTGCGCTGAGTGTCGAGCGGGTCCGGGAAGACCCGCGGCGTTGACGGCGGGCGTCCACTGGGGGGACGTTTTTTCCCGGGATTTTCGCGGCTGCATGGAGCGAGTCGACGGGTGCAGCCGAAGGATGTCTGCCGGGGCAAGTGAGCTGGCAACGGCCTCAACCACGGTGTTCGGGATCGTCCGGTTTTCGTGTGTTTTCCGGCCGGGACTCCGGCCAATAAAAAAGCCACCGCCGTGAGGCGGTGGCTTTTTCGGTGCGGCAGCGCGGTCGCGAACGACCGCGCTGCGTTCGGTCAGTTGCAGATGTCGATGCGGACGTTGTCGATGGCCATGCCGTTCGGCGCGCTCGCGGTCGTGTTGCTGTCGCTCGACGCGCGGAACCGCAGCTGGACCGTCTGGCCGGCCATGTCGTCCAGATCGACGATCGACCGCTTCGCCGCCGCGCCGTTGGCCTGGTGGCACCAGGCCTGGCGTCCCGCGAGCGGTGCGCCGGCGGTGATCGTGCCGTCATACGAGTCGGTGAAGAAGCGGCCCGCGAGCAGCTGCGCGAAGCTGCCGGCGCCGACCTTCGCCTCGAGCGACGCGGCATCCCAGCAGCCGCTCGGACCGTCGATCTCGAAGCTGTGGTAGTTGTCGTAGGACAGGATCACGGACTGTGCGGCCGGAATCGCGATGCTCGGCGACAGCACGGAACGATCGCTCGTGACCGCGTTGTTCGGCACCTTCCAGACGTTGCCGGTGAAGCCGGTCGTGCCGGCCGGCGCGGCGCCGGCGGACCAGGCCGTACCGCCCGCATCGCCCGGCGCGCCCGCGGTCCAGGCCGGCTCGGCGCCGCCCTCGAAGCCGTAGGTCACGACGTTCGTCAGCGTGGTGCCGACCGGGCAGGTGCCCGGCGTGCCGGTCGTGAACGAGAACACGGCCGAGGTCGCGCCATTGCCGCAGTAGTTGGTCGGGCGCACGCGCCAGAAATACTGCGTGGTCGAGGACAGCGTGGTGTCGACGGTCCAGCTGTTCGTCGTCACGGTTGCCGAGGCGACGATGGCCGTGAAGCCGGCATTCGACGAGACCTCGACGAGGTAGGTCAATGCGCCGGGAACGGCCGTCCAGGTCAGCAGCGGACGCACCTTGGTGCCGTTGATACCGTTGGCCGGACTCGTCAGCGTCGGTGCGGCCGGTGCCGCGGCGGACACGCCGAGTTCCAGGTCGACCGCGCTCGTGATCGCACCGCCGGTGCCGGACACGTTGATCGTGTATTCGCCGGTTGCCGCGCCGCGGCCGCCGACCAGCGTGAGCACGCTGGAGCCCGGCGTCGGGTTGATCGGATTGGCCGTGAACGCCGGCGTGGTGCCGGCCGGCGCGCCCGTCGGGGTCAGCGTGACCGACGCATTGAAGCCGCCGACAGTGCCCGCGAGCAGATCCCAGGACGGATCCGGGCCCGTGGTCGCGCCGCAGACTTCGATGCGCTGCGGGGTCTGGCTCACCAGCTTGTAGCCGGGCAGGCCGCACTCGTTGAACTTGAAGCTGCAGATGCGCGTGGACCACTGGTTCGTGCTCGTGGTCGGATAGAACTCGCCGGTGAACCAGAACGTGCAGTCGTCGGTCGGATCCACGCTCATCGAGGTGTAGTCGCCCCAGCGGCCGCGGCCGCTGAATGAGCCGGTCTGCGAGCCCGTCGTCGCCGGCGTGCAGGCCTGCTCGTCGCGCAGCGTGCTGTCGGGATCGTTCAGCGCGCGGCCGTTGATCATGAGGCGCGGGTTGATCGTCGCGGACGACACGTTGTAGCCGACGCCGATGTTGCCGCCCTTGTCGATCGCGATGCCGCCCATCCAGCGCGTATTCGTGTCCGGCGTATAGACGCCTTCGTCGACGATCGCGCGCTGCAGCGGCGCGTTGGCCGCGGCCTGGTAGCCGTCATAGAAGATCGTGTCGAAGCGCTGGTTCACCTGCGCGAGGTCGAAGTGGGTCCAGCGGATGCCGCCCTGGTCGGCGGGACCGAGCACGCCGTGGTTGACGACGAGCGACAGGCGCGTCGGCGCACCCGGCGGGAACACGCGCGCGGCGGCGCGATACATGATGTGCGTGCCGAACGCGTCGAGCGGGACCGACGAGCCGAGCTGCGGGACTGCGGTGTAGTTCGGCACGAACGGCGTGCGCGATGCGATGCGCTGCGGCGACGAGGACAGGGTCGTGCTCGCCGGCGTCGTCCAGTTGATGCACATGTCCCAGAACAGGTATTCCGAGGTCGCCGCATCGAAGTGGATGAACGGCGCGCAGCTGCCCGGCTTCGCGTGCAGCGTGCCGTCGAGGTGCACCGGCTCGGCGCCGTAGGCGTCGATGCCCGGGAAGCGCACGATGCCGACCTGCGCGGCGGGCGCGCCGGCGAGCATCTTGTCGCGCTCGACCGCGATATAGGCCGCGCCGAGGAAGGCCGAGGTCGAATTGTTGAACTCGTGCGTCACCATCGTGTAGGCGTTCTGCCGACCCGAATCGTCGGTCCAGACGCCGATGTGCGGATAGTCGCCGAACACCTGCACCGGCGTGGTCGGCCATGCGAACTCATAGCGGTAATACGTGCCGAGCGGATCGGACGTGGTCGAGATCGCGAAGCACTGGCTCGAGTTCAGGCCGGTCGTGAACTGCGACATGACCCAGCGCTGGGCGCGGTCGTCCCAGATCGCGAGCGGATCGCCCGAATTGGTGCTCTGGCACTTGCCGCCGAAGCCCGCGAAGAACGAATTGCCTGCGGTCGGGGTGTTGACGCGCGCGCCGGTGGTCTTGTTGAAGATCGCCCAGCTCGTGTTGATCCACTGGATGAAATGCGTCGGGCTCACGTCGCCGTTGGTATCCGGCGGAATGCCCGTGCCGCCGTCGAACAGGGCGAGGCCGTTGGTGGCGAGTATCGTCGACGGCGCGGGTGTGCCGCTCGGCGAGGTCTGCACGTTGCGCGTGCGCAGGCTGCGCATGAACTCGCTCATGTTCGCCTGGCTCGGCTTGATGAACTGGTTCGGCACGACGTAGACGTCCTGGCCGTCGGCGCCGACGCGCGGAACGGGGTAGGCCGCGATCACATCGCGCATGGGCGGGGAAACGTCGGAACGGACTGCATGACCGACCACCACGCCGCCGGCCGCGGAGGCGGCCGGCGAAATCAGCGTGGTGAATCCGGTCACGGCAGCCAAAGCAAGGCCGTGACGGAGAAGCATTGCATACCCCCAGAGTATTGAGACTTTAAGCTGAGCTGAAGTCAGCCTTTCGGATGATGCACCAATCGGGCGTGCATGTCTCGAACACTCGTTTTGCGATCTTGGCGGGCGGGTATTTGCCGGGCCCGTGGACGGATTCGCGTGCGCTAGCGTCCGGTAGTGTCTAGTGCGCCGCGAGCGCGGCGCGGCGGCGGTGGTCGAGCAGGAACTCGCGCGTGCCGATCGGCAGCAGCGACAGCGACAGTGCCTGTTCGAGCGCGGGCATCTCGCGCGCGGGATGCTGCTTGCGCAGCGCGAGCAGCGCCATTTCGGCAAGCGCTGCGTTGTCGCCGGTGAGCCAGCGTTCGAGTACCGCGGCGCTCACCGCGATCCGGTCGCGCTCAATGAACTCGAACGCGAAACGCACGAGACTCGCGCTGCCGTCGACGTCCTGCACGAGCACCGGCGTCGTCGCCACGACGTCCAGCGCGATGGCCTTCCAGCCGTCCTTGCCGAATGCGTCGGGCTGCGTCACGGCGGCCTGGAGCAGGCGCGCGCGCGCGTTGGCGTTCGCGTCGGCATTCGCGGCGAAACGCAGCAGCGCCTTGCGCGCACGCGCATCGAGCGCGTCGGTCAGTTGTGGGCGCAGCACGATTTCGGAGAGCGCGAAATTCTGCTGCTGCGGGTCGCGCGCATCGAGCATCGCGAGCAGTTCCGGCAGGCGCTTGCGCGCCGCCTCGGCGTCGTCGCCGGGTTGCCACGCGAGAATCGCGCGGTTCTCGGCCGTGTCGCGCAGCAGCGCAGGTTCGAGCCCCGGCGAGACCAGCAACTGCGCGCCGAGCCGCGAGACGCGGATCTGCTCGGCTTCGCGCCGGAATACCGTATAGGCGATCAGATAACGCTCGCCCGGGAGCACGATGCGCCGCAGTTCCGCGGGTACGGCCAGGTCGATGAGCTCGGGGATCTCCGCATCGCCGCCGAGTTTCTCGACGCGGCGGAACACCATGCGCCCCTCGACGCCGGCCTCGGCGAACTCGACGGCCGCGAGGCTCGTCGTGGCTTCGCGCAGCACGGCGCTCGGCGGCTTGATCTTCGCCGCGAATGCGCCGGCGGCGAACAGGGACGACAGGACGAGAAGGCTGAGTCTCAGGATGGTCATGCGATGGGCTTCCGGGCGGGTCCCGGCAGGATAGCGCGCCGTAGCCGCGGCGAGGCCGGTCTCGCGACGGAGACATAATATGTCTTGACATGTTATGTCGTCCCGCAGTAGCGTCCGGTGAACCGCAACCGCACGCACGTTCCGGAGGGGGCATGGCAAGCCGGCGCCGACTGACCAGCCTGATCAAGGCGGCCGTGCCGTTGCTGCGGCGACAGATCCTCGTCGAGGCCATCGACATCGTGCCGGTCGCGGGCGAAGTCCCCGTCATCGAGATCGCATTTCCGGGCAGCAGCGAGCGCCTGCCGATCTACGTCACCGATGCGGGCAGCCAGTTGCTCTGCATCAGCTATCTCTGGCGCGACGCCGACGTGAAGCCGCGGCTGCGCGCGAAGCTCATGGAAACCTTGCTCGATCTGAACCCGAGCGTGCCGCTGTCCTCGTTCGGCCGCATCGGCGAACACTTCGTGCTGGTCGGCGCACTGAGCCCGGCCGCGTCGGCGGCGGACATGGCGCTGGAACTGGCCACGCTCGGCGACAACGGCCGCGACGCGCTGAGCGCGCTCGCCGAATTCCTGGTCTGAGGTGCGCGATGGCCTGGTGGGATGACATCCGCGAGATGCTCAAGCAGGAACTCAGCGCCACCGTCGTCGCCGATCCCGACCTGCGTGCGGCGCCCAAACCTTTGCGCCAGGCGCAATTGCTGCTGCAACGGACGGCACGCGAACTTGCCGGCGCGCGCGCGCGCGCCGATGAAGTCCGCCGGCGGCTCGTGCGTGCGCAGGCCAGGCTCGAGGCGCTCACGCGCGCGCCGCAGTCGCATCCGCGCTACCGCGAGCGGCTGGTCGAGCTCGCGCGTGCCATCGCGCGCGACAGCGATCTCGCCGGCAGTTTCCAGGCGCACCTGAGCCAGCTCGACCTGCTGCACGATCAGGTCAATCGCCAGTTGCGCGAGCTCGACCACGACCTGTCGATGGCGCGCGCGGCGAGCGCCATCGGTCAGGCCACGCAAGCGGTATCGCGCGCCGCGCCGCGGCCTGCCGCGTCCGCAAAGCGCGCGCCGGCCAAATCGAAGTCGGCTCCGCGCGCGCCGGCAAAGGCCGCCGTCAAGCGCGCAGCCGCGGAAAAGCCGCCGGCTGCGCCGGCGTTCCGCCGTGCCCGCGCGAGTCGTGTGATCGACGCCCTGCAACAGCTGCCGCGGCGGCGCCCGGGACGCGACGCGAATGAAGACTGAGTTGCCGAGCCGCTGGCGTTCTTCGCAACCGGCGCTGCGTGCGGTTCAGGTCGCGTTCGACGTTTCCGAATCCGTGCTGCAGGCGATCCGCGCCGCCGCGTACGAGGCGAACCTGTCGAATTCCGACCAGGTGCGCGTCGTGCTCGGCCTGCCGCTGCTGCGTCAGGCCAAGCGTCCGCGCCTCACGGTCAGCCTCAGCGAAGAAGACTACCGGCTGCTCGGCGAACGTTACGAACTGGAGCCGACCGATCACCTCGCGATCAAGGAACGCGTCGGCGCCGCCCTCGTCGCGTTCGCCGAACGACAGCGCAAGTCCCGATCCGGAAAAAGGAGTCCGACATCGTGAGTTTCCTCCAACTGCTGACGAGCTATCCCAGCCTGCTGCCGAGCATCGTCATCGGCGTGCTGCTCGTGTTCTGGCTGTTGACCATCGCCGGCCTGCTCGACATGGACAGCCTCGGCCCCGACTGGCTCGGCGGCAGCGAGGACGCCGACGTCAGCGGCCTGCCGGAAATGCTGCTCGC
>CAMLSI010000040.1 GCA_946482585.1 uncultured Lysobacteraceae bacterium | reverse complement strand
GCCCCGCCGCCGCCGCCGCCGCGCAGTATCCAGTCGAATCCGCCGCCGATCAGCGCGCGCTCGAAATTGCCGTTGCGCAGCTGCGAGCCGACGCGTTCGTCCGCGGACTGCAATGCCTGCCACAGCAGCCAGGCGCGTTCGTACTCGGCCAGCGCGAGCAGACGGTCGACGACGACCACGCCTTCGCCGAGGTCGGGCGCCGCGGCGCCGCGGCGCAGGACCAGCAGCAGCTGTGCCATCGCGAGCACGCTTTCGCGCTGCGGCGCCGCCGGTGCGGATGCGAAAAACCCGCGCCGCCAGGCCGGTGCCAGCGAGAACGTCGCCGCGATCGCGGCCACACCGTCGTCGCGGCGCAGCCAGGTCTGCAGCAGCGGGAACAACCGGACCGCGTGCTGCGGCGCGACGCGCAGGATCGCGTCGACGTGCGTCGCGGCGGCGGCGAGATCGCCCTGTGCCGCCGCGTTGTCGGCGAGCCAGGCGCGTGTGCGCACGTCGGCCGGCCGCAGGCGCAGTGCGGTGCCCAGATAGGCTTGGCCCCGCGCCGTGCCGGGACCGGCGGCGGCGGCGAGTTCGCGCCAGAGGCGGCCGTCGAGCGGCGCGCGCGCGAGCGCGGCGCGCACGGCATCGCTGCGTTCGTCGTCCGCGACGGCGCCGGCGGGCGCACGGTCGCGCGCGAGCCGCAGCACAGCCTGTGGATTGCCGCGGTCGAGCTGCAGCACGAGCGCCGAATCGCGGCGCAGACCGATGTCGGCCGCGCCCAGCATCAGCGCCTTGCCGGCGACGAGCGCGGCGAAGCCCGCGAGCAGCAGGCGGGGCAGGGCGAGAGCCAGGCGCGCGCGCGGCATGTCAGCGGCTCACGCTGTGGTTGATGCGCGTGATGCGCAGTCGGTTCCCGTCGCGCCGCAGTGCGAGCAGGATCTGGCCCTGCGACTCCTTGGGTCCGGCGGCGCTGGTGTCGACGTGTGCGTCGTAGCGGCCATGGCCGACCGCACGGCCGGCGTCGATCTGCCAGCGCATGTCGCGCAGCCGCAGCTCGCGCCGCGTATAGGTCGAGAACAGCCGGCGGTAGTCGACGCTGAGCTCGCGCAGCCCGTCGCTGCCGTTGCCGACTGCCTCGTCGCCGAACAGCGCCAGGAATGCGTCGACGTCGTCGCCGGCATAGAGATGTTCGAAGTGCGCGACGAATGCGACGATTTCGTCCTCGGACAGCGCGGAGGCCGGCACGGACGCGACGGCGATCGCGGGTTTCGGCGCGACGACGCGCGGCGTTTCGGCATGCGTCGGTGTTTCGGTACGCGACGGTGTTTCGGCGCGAGCGGAATCGGTGCTCGGCGCTGTATCGATACGCCGGCGTTCGGCGCGCGCGGCGACGACGACCGGCGCGGGCTCGGGCGCCGGGGTGCCCATGTCAGCCGCCACCGGCGCGGCGACCGCCTCGCTCAAGACCGATGCGGCACTCGCGAACAGCGTCGACGGAACGGGGCGGAGGGTGCCGATCTCGGCATCGCGACGGACTTCCGCGCCGTGTTCCGGCGGCGGCGCGGGCGGCGGCGCCGGTCCCGGCAGCGTGATCGGTACGACCGTCGCCGCCGGTCGCTGCGCCTGAGGACGCTGCAGCCAGAACACGAGCGTCAGCAGCAGCACTGCCACGAAGGCACCGCCGGCGGCCACGATCTGCGGCAGCTGCCGCACCGTGCGGCCCGAGAGCCAGGGCCGGCCTTCCGGCGCCCAGCGCGGTACGGACAAAGTCGCGGCCGCGGCCGCAGACGTCGCGGCTTCGTCGATCGCCGGATCCCGTCTCGCGAACCGTTCGTCATAGCCGGCGAAACGGTCGTCGTCGTAGTTGGCGCGGCGCTGCGGCGTGCGCAGCGCGTTCCAGGCGCGATTCACGCGTTCGGCGAACACGCTGTGCAGGTTGTCGGGATCGCGGTCCGGATGCAGCCAGCGCATCAGCGCGCGGTAGTGGCGCTTGATCTGTTCGTCGTCGGTCTGCGCGGTGACGCCGAGTACGCGGTAGTGATCGGCGCCGTCGAAAAACAGCAGGTGATGCAGCAGCAGCACGGCGGCTTCGGCCAGTTCGGTGTCGTCGAGTCCGGTGCTGTCGCGCGCATCGGCGATGGCTTCGGCATCGCCGGCGGCGACGCGGACGACCTCGATGATCTGCTGCGGCAGCGCACGGTCGTGCAGCAGCGACGCCCGGCGCGGCGCGCGATAGACACCGAGCATGAGGTCGAAGGCGTCGTTCATGCCCGGCGCGCGCGCGGCGCTTCCAGTTTCGGACGGCCGCCGTAGGCGTAGTAGCCGTAGTCGCCGTAGCCGTAGGTCGTGCCGCCCTGGCGCGGATCGAGCTTGGTCAGCACGACGCCGAGCACGCGCGCACGTGCGGCGCTGAGACGCTTGAGCACGCCGCGCGCATAGCCGAGCCGCGTCGAACCGGCTTCGACCACGAGCAGCGTTCCGCCCGACAGGTTCGACAGGATCGCCGCATCGGCGATGCCGAGCACGGGCGGACCGTCGATGATGACCTGGTCGAACGACGCGGCCGCGAGGCGCAGCAGGGTCACCATGCGCGGGCCCGCGAGCAGTTCGGCGGGATTCGGCGGCAGCGGACCCGAGCAGAGGCAGGCGAGATTCTTCACGTGCGTCGGATGCAGGAATTTCAGCGGACGGCTCGCGCCCGACAGATAGTTGCTGAGCCCCGCCGCGTTCGGCACACGCAACGCATGATGCAGGGTCGGGTTGCGCAGGTCGGCGTCGATCAGCAGTACGCGTTTGCCCAGTTGTGAAAAATGCATCGCCAGCGTGAATGCCGTCGTGCTCTTGCCTTCGCCCGGCGCCGAACTCGTCACGAACAGCGTGCGCGGCACGCCCGACTCGGTCGAGAACTGCAGCGCCGTGCGCACCGACCGATAAGATTCGGAGAACGCCGAGCGCGGATCCTTGAGCGCTTCGAGCGGCGAGCCGCGCAGGATCTTCGGGATCACGCCGAGAATCGCGAGACCGAACTTCTGTTCCACGTCGTCGGGCGTCTTGATGGTGTCGTCGAGGTGCTCGAACAGCAGCGCGAGGAACACGCCGGCGGCGAGACCCGCGAGCAGGCCGAACAGCAGATTGCGGCTCAGGTTCGGGCTGAAGCGGCCGAGCGGCGCGCGCGCGCGGTCGACGACCGAGATGTTGTTCGCCGTGATGCCGCCGGCGACGCCGATTTCCTTGTAGCGCTGCAGCAGTCCGTCGTAGAGCTCGCGATTCGTGTCGACTTCGCGCTTGATGATGTTGTACTGGATGCTGCGGCCCTGCAGGTCGAGCAGTTGCGCCTTGAGTTCGGTCAGGCGCAGGCCGAGCATGCTTTCGGCGTTGCGCGCCGCATCGAATTCGGAACGGATCGAGCTCTTGATGCGGCCGACTTCGCCCGCGAGCTGACGGTCGATCTCGTCGATCTGGCTCTTGATCTGCTCCATCGCCGGATAGCCCGGCTTGAAGATGCGCAGTTTCTCTTGGTACTCGCTCATCAGCTCGGTGCGCCTGTTCTTGAGCTGCGCGACGATGCTGCTGAGGAGCACTTCGGGCAGCGCGTCGGCGGGCGTGCTCTGGCTGCGGCGGAACTTGGCCTCGGCCTCGATGCGCTGCTGCTGCGCGGCGGCGAGACTGGCGTTGATGCTCTGCAGTTCCTGCGCGGCGGGCGACTGCTGCTGGTCGATGCTGACGATGCCCTGCTGCTGCGCGAACTGCACGAGCTGCTTTTCCGAGTCCTCGAGCTTCAGCTTGAGCTGCTGCAGCCGGTCTTCGAGATAGCTCTTGGCATAGGCCGACGCGTCGAAGCGCCGGTCGATGTGCGTCGCGATGAACGCGTCGGCGATCGCGTTCGCCATGCTCGCGGAGAACGCCGGATCGAGGCTGTCGAACTGGATGCGCACGAGTCGCGAATTGCGCACCGGATCGATCGACAGGTGGCGCTGGATGAAGGTCGCGAGCGCGTCGGTGTCGGGTTCGGCCGGCGCGGCGGGTTCTTCCGCGCCGACCGCCTCCTGGCCGAACAGCCGCGACAGCAGTCCGGGCGTGTTCTGCGCGAGCGCCTGCTGGCGCAATTGCTCCGCGTTCATGCCGGAGGCCACGCGTTCGGCCAGCGAACGGCTGCGCAGCAGTTCATACTGGGTCTGATAGTAGTCGCGGTCGCCGACGCCTTCGGCCGGCGTCAGGCCCTCGCTCTGGATGATCTTGATCGTGTCCTGGTCGATCTGCAGCGTGGCGCTCGCGCGGAACACCGACGGCGTGAGCAGGGTCTTGACCAGCACCACGGCCAATACCGTCGTCAGGACCGAGATCACCAGCCATTTGCGCTTGACGAGGATCTGCCAGTAGCCGAGCAGGTTCGGCGCGTCGTCGTCGTTGTCGGCGATGCGCGGATCGGCGAGCGCCGGCGCCGCGGCGACCGGACGCAACGGTGGCTGGATGCGTCGATCGGGTAGCGTGGAGCGTTGGCCGGGAGCGAGTGAACGGTTCATGTCGACCTCACGGGAACGGCAGGTCAGAAGGGACGGAACAGTGCGAACACGGGAATGGATTCGATGAAGCGGCGTAGTGCCGTGCGCGGACCCGACTGATCCACGACGACGATGTCGTCGCCGTAGATCTGCGGATCCTCGTTGCGCCCCGCCCGGATCGCGGCGATGTCGAACACCGCAGCCATCTTCTGTTGTTCCACGGTGCGGAAAATCACGATGCCCTGCTGGTTCGCGAGCTGGTCGAGCCCTTCGGCCATGGCCAGCGCCTGCAGCAGGGAGGCCTTGCCGGTCAGCGCGTAGATGCCGGGTTTGCGCACGGCGCCTTCGACAGTCACGCGCTGGCTCGTGAACTCCTTGATGAAAATCGTTACCTGCGGATCCTGGATGTAGCTCTGCTTGAGCCGCGCGGCGATGTCGGCCTCGAGCTCGGCGACGGTGCGCCCGCCCGCCTGCAGCGTCCCGATCAGCGGCAGGGATATCTGGCCCTGCGTGTTCACGCGCACGGCGCGGCCCAGCTCGGCCACCTGGAAGACGTTGATCTCGATGAGATCGTTCGCGCCGATGCGGTATTCCGACACGGCCTTGTATTCGCCGTCGGCGGAGACGACGTCCGGCGGCGGCATCGAACCCGTGCCGCCTTTCGCGACCGGACGCATCTCGTGCGGCCGCACGTTCGGCGAGCCGCAGGCGGCGAGCATCGCCAGCACGGCCGCGAGTCCCGCGGCGACACCGAATCGCTTCCATTGCCGCGTCGTGATCAACGCCATTCGAACATCTCCTGTACGCGTTGCCAGGCGCCGCTGCGCGACGGCGCGACGGCGTTCGGTACGGCGACCAGCGCCGGTTCGAGGTTGCGCAGGATCGCCTGCGGCCTGTCCATCACGAGACGCTGAGCCTCGTCGTCGCCGACGCGCTGCGCCGCCGCATCGCGCCCCTCGGCGAGTCGCGGCGCGCGCGGTCCGGTGTCGTGCGCGTCGGTCGCGAGCAGATGCGCGAGTCCTTCGTCGAGCATCCGCTCGCCCCAGTAGCGCGGCCGTTTGCCGAAGCGGCCGGTGAGCGCGCCTGCCGTGATCTGCATCCACGCGCCGCGCTCGGCGAGGCGCCGGAACACGGGGTAGTGGCTTTCGATCCAGGTCAGGCGTTCCGGGTGCGTGATGACCGGCACGTAGCCCGACAGCATCAGCGCGAACACCGAGGTTTCGAAGCGCGGCGGCGCGACATGATGCGGCGGCTCGAGCAGCAGATAGCGCGAGTCGTGCAGCGTCGGCACGCTGCCGGCCTGCAGGCGCGCGGGCAGATCCGGCGCGAGATGCACGTCGGCGCCGATCACGAGCTGCAGCGGAATGCGCCGGCGTCGCAGCTGTTCGGCGAACTGGGTGAGCGCGCGACGTATGCCGGCCGCATCGTTTTCGTAGAGGCCCGGATAGATGTGCGGCGTGCACGCGACCACGCGTATGCCGTCGGCGACGGCGGCGCGCGCCATCCCGAGCGCCGTGCGCAGGTCGGGCGCGCCGTCGTCGATGCCGGGAAGCATGTGGCAGTGCAGGTCGATCACGTCAGCGTCGTCTCAATGGCAGGCGTTCGCGCTCCAGGTCGTAGGGCGTCCCGGCCGGTTGCGAGGCGGCGCGCGGATCCCGGCGCCGCAGGAAAGCCACGGCGCGTTCGCGGCGCCGCGTCCAGAGGAAATGCACGGCGATCAGTGCGAGGAAGATCAGCACCAGCGACAGTTCGCCGCGCGTCTGGTGCAGCCAGATCAACGCCGCAGCGCCGGCGGCGAGCGCGGTCCCGGCGGCGAAGGCGACGATCTGCTGCGGCGAACGGCCCGCGTCGCTCATCAGGTGATGCAGATGGTTGCGGTCGGCGCAAAACGGCGAGCGGCCCGCGAGCAGACGACGCAGCATGACGACGACGCAGTCGATCAGCGGAATCGCGATGAGCCAGGGCGCGACGATGCCTGCGCCCGCGTTGCCCGGCATCTGGGCGAGGCTGAAGGCGGCCCAGACCACGGTCAGGCCGAGCAGCGCGCTGCCGCCGTTGCCCAGAAACAGCCCTGCGGCAGGCAGTCCCGGACGCCGCAGGTTGAACGCGAGAAACGCGACGATCGCGCCGACGAGCAGCAGCAGGTCCGCGGCCAGCGTCGCGTTTCCGGCCGCCGCCGCGAGCACGACGAGAAACGCCAGCGCGATCAGCACCAGGCTGCCGGCGAGACCGTCGCAACCGTCGATCATGTTGATCGCGTTGATGGCGCCGACCGTCGCGAACACGCTGAACGGAATTGCCCATATTCCCAAATGGAACAAGTGTCCGACGCTGTGCGCATAGACGCCGCCGACCGCAAGAATGAGCGCTGCGCAGGCCTGCACGACGATGCGCAGCCGCCACGGCATGTCGCGGCGGTCGTCGACGATGCCGACCAGCAGCACCAGCGCCGCGGCTGATAGATAGGCGAGGAACGACGAGCTCATTTCGCCGCGTGCGAGGGCGGCGACGAGGACGCCCGCGAATATGCCGATGCCGCCGATCAGCGGCGTCGGATGTGCGTGATCGTGGCGGCCACTCGGAATATCGAGCAATCCGTACCGTCGCGCCAACGGAACCAGCAGCCAGTACGCGAGCGCGGTCGTCATCGCCGCGGCAATCGCGTAACCCATGTCGACCGGGTTCATCGACAACTCTCCCACGGGTTGGCGACCGGCCCCCTGGTCGCCCGCAACGTCAAACCCGGTCCCGCGGCGGGACTGCATCCTACTCCCTGCCGCTTGGCGGAACTGGGGTACGGAACCGCATATTTCAGTTGAGACTAGTTAAACATTGTGCGGTTTGCAAACGGGTTTTCGTGCACGGTGCGTGAATGCCAAGGCGATCACAAAAGCTGAGGTCGCCAGCGCGGCTCGCGGCTTTCACGCACGCGATAGTTCCGCGTCCGGCCGATCCGGCGACGGCGTGAAAGCGTCCCAGAGATCATCCTCGCCGGCGGCGACGATAGCGAGCACAGCCGTTGCGGAAAGCGACGATCTCCGTCGTCCGGCGCGGCCGCGCGAAAACGCGTGGGCGGCGAACCGGTCCGCCCGGGCCGCGTAGCGAATTCGCGAGCCTGCCGGTATGCACATCCGCGAACGTGCGGCACTCACACCGGAGACGGTAAAACCAGCCGGATGACTTCCGGTCGCCGGGCTGTTTCGTCGGCGGCCGTCTCGGCAACTGCAGTGACGCTAAATAGATAAATTTATATTTAGATAAATTATAGGTGCGTGCCGTTCTGACGCGCTGTCCCGGAGGCGTTCGCGCCGCCGATGCCGCATCGCGAGGCGGAACCTGCGGCGCCGTTACGCCTTGCTCCGCGTCGCGCATCCGTCGCCGCCGCTCCTCAGGCTTGACGCCGCCGACTGGCGCCCGCAGGCTGCGCTGCTGCGTTTCGGTGCAGTGGCCGCTAGGGAGAGCTCAACGATGTCACGCCTTTCTTCGCTCGGGTACGAGCAGTTGCTGGCTTGTTCGCGCGGCGAGCTGTTCGGACCGGAGTACGCGCGATTGCCCGCGCCGCCGATGCTGATGTTCGATCGGATCACGCGGATCGACGAGCAGGGCGGCGCCTTCGGCAAGGGCCAGTTGCACGCCGAGCTCGATATCCGGCCTGCGCTCTGGTTCTTCGATTGCCATTTCGCCGGCGATCCGGTGATGCCGGGCTGCCTCGGCCTCGATGCGATGTGGCAGCTCGCGGGATTCTTCCTGCCGTGGCTCGGCGAGCAGGGCAAGGGACGCGCGCTCGGAGTCGGCCAGGTGAAGTTCACGGGCCAGATCCTGCCGGGCACGCGGCTCGTGCGCTATGAGATCGACGTGCGCCGTGTCGTGCGCGGCAAGCTCACGATGATCATCGCGAACGGACGCACCCTCGCCGACGGGCGCGAGATCTACGTCGCCGAGGATCTGCGTGTGGGACTGTTCCGTTCCACCGACGGTTTCTGAGAGCCTCAGCCCGGCGGGAGCGCGCCGCCCGGCATCACGTAGCGGGCGAACCAGCGGCCGCAGACGGCGTCGGCCTGCCGTCGCCGCGCAGACGGCGGAGGCGCGGTCGCGCAGGCGCGCGTGCGCTGCTCGATCAGTCGCTGCAGCGCGTCGGCGTCCAGCGCGCGCTGCCCGGGTGCCGCGACGCTGGCGGCGATCAGATCGAAGCGTCGCGCCCACAGCGCCTTGAGAAACAGGTTCGACGCGGTCGGATACAAGGTCAGCGCGCCGCGATCGGAGGCGGCCTGCTGATCGTCCGGCGTCAGTACGTATTGCCGCGACCAGTGCTCGCTCATGCGCTGGTGGTGGCGCAGATGCAGCGATCCCGGCGCGCCGCCGTCACCGGCCTTCACGTTGATCGAGCCGACCGACAGATCGTCCGCGCCGGCATCGTGCGCGTCGGCGAGGCCGTGCCAGAGATAGGCGTTGACGGCGACCAGGGTGCCGGAGAAGAAGCGCGCGGCGAACAATAGCAGCGCGGCAGCGGGATTGTGGAGCGCGATCGCGACCAGCAGCGCGAACCAGGCCAGCGTTCCGAGCAGCAGCCGGCGCAGCGGTCGCCGCTTGCGCCGCCGCAGCAGATAGCGGGCGACGTCGAGCGCAAAACTGAAACTCAATCCGCAATGAAGTGCAAAATGGCAGAAATCGAAAAAACTGGTTCTGTCGTATTTGAGCGTCGACTGCACGTCGGCGACGCCGTTGTTTTCGACGTGATGCACGTACACGTGTTGCGTGCGGTAGAACGACGGAATGCGGCAATAGAGCGGATTCAGCACGCCGCGCAGAAAGATGCGCGTCGCATGGACGGTCGCCCGCGCGAGCGGCGGGCTGGCCTTTGCCGGCACGAACAGATTGTTGTGAATGTCGGTGTGGTCCAGCGTCTCGTGAGTCAAGCCCGCGATCGCGAGCATCGTGACATAGGACAGCGCAGCGAACGCCGACAGCCGGTCCGGCAGCAACACGGCGGCGGCGAGCGGCAGCATGACCAGCGCGTTGGCGATCAGCGGACGCGCGAACAGCGAATCGCGCGGCGTGCGCAGGTGTCGCGCGTACCAGCGATCGGGCCAGCGCGCCGAGACCGTCGCGTCGACGTCGTCCAGTGCGGGAAACGCCGCACTGAAGAAATGCGAGACGACGAGCAGGTACATCAGCAGCAGCCAGACGGTCGACAATGCGGCATGCTGCAGCAGCGGCGGCCAGCTCGCCGGCGGCGCGATCGCGCCGGCGCCGATCAGCGCGGCCGACAGCGCGGCGCCGGCGAGCCAGAGCAGCGGCGCGCGTGCGACGAAGCGGTTCAAGCCGCTTGCGCGTTCGAGCGCGCCGCCGGTGATCAGCACCAGCGAGACCAGACGCTCGAACAGGAAATGCACGGCGACGAACAGCACGGCGAGTGCGGTATGCGCGGCGCCCAGCACGGCGCGACGGCGCGACGCCTCCGCTGCGACGATGTTCATGTCCATGCGCAATGCGGTGTGAAACGGCGAGGGCAGTCGGCAGGCGGTAACCGCGGCATCGGACGTTCGACCTTCCCTGGCGACGGCAGGGCGGCAACTCTAGCAGCGCGTTCGCGCGGGCGCCAAGCGACGAACGAAACGGCGTTCGCCCCGACCGCTCGCACTGGCCGCACGGCCGTCCGTCGGCCGTTGCCGCAAGCTGCAGATGTGGCTTAACCGTTATTTAGTGTTTTCTTTGGCGGTCGCCAAATCACATCGTTCATTGTCGGCGAATCTCGACGATAGCCAATGACGGAAATTTGTACGATGGCTTGACACGCGGAGGCGCGTGAAGTCACATACGTCCCCCCTGATCGTTCGGTAGTCTCGCTCCCTCGCCGCCACGCCGTCTCGCCGGGCGTGCTTCGGATGGTGGCCGTCTGTCTCGTTCGATCTTTGCGCGCTGGACGCACGCACGAGCTTGCGCTGCCAGCATTGGTTGCCCGCAGCCGGACTCGAGAGCCTTGTCGACAGACGCAGCGAACCTCAGCGGCCGGAGCGGCGGAAATTCGTTCGCGCAAAATCCTATCGTCTACTTTTTGCTGACCGATCGGTTTTCGTCGCCGAACGACGGCGAGCCTGCGCCGCAGCGCGATGCGGCGATCGGCCGTTTTCATGGCGGCAGGTTCGACGGCATCACGCGGCGCATACGCGAAGGCTGGTTTCGCGAGCTCGGCGTCAACGCGTTGTGGATCAGCGCGCCGTATCAGCAAGTGCTCGGCTGGATACCGGGTGCGAACGCGGAGTTCGTGCACGAGCCGTATCACGGCTACTGGCCGCTCGATTTCACGGCGGTGGATCCGCGTCTGGGCAGCGAAACGGAATTCCGCGCGCTCGTCGACGCCGCGCATGCGGGCGGCCTGCGGGTCGTGCTCGACGTCGTCATGGGGCATGCGGGTTATCCCGACCTGCAGTCGCTCCACGCCTGCGCACGGGCCGCGTTGCGGCCCGGCTGGGAAACGGCGACGCCGGCCACGTTCGACGATTTCTACGAGCTCGACGCACAGCGTCTCGACGGCTGGTGGGGGCCGGACTGGGTCAGGCTCGAAGCACCCGGCTATCGTGCCGGCGGCGACGACGATCTGACGCGGTTGAGCTGCGGTCTGCCGAAGTTCCTGACCGAAGACGACACGCCCGTGCGACTGCCGGCGTTCCTGCGCGATCGCGCCGGCTCGCTGGCGCGCGATCTCGATGCGACGCCGGTACGCGGCTACCTGCTGCAATGGCTGGGCGATTGGGTGCGACGCTACGGCATCGACGGCTTTCGCTGCGACTCGGTCAAGCACGTCGACACGCGCTGCTGGCGCGAACTCAAGCGGCACGCCTCCGAGGCGCTGGACGAATGGCGCCGCGCACGCGGCGAAAGCGCTGACGACGGCGCATTCTGGATGGCCGGCGAAGTGTTCGGCCAGGGCATCGCGCCGAGCGACTACTACGCGCACGGTTTCGACAGCCTGATCAACTTCGAATTCCAGGGCGAGATCGACGCGGTATTCCGTCATGCCGACCTCGACGACGCGCTGTCGCGCAGTCTCGCCTGGCATCGTCTCGACAAGCTCTACGCGCGCTATGCCGGACGCATCGCCGACGAGGCGGGCGACGTGCTGTCGTACGTGTCGTCGCACGACACGGGCCTGTTCGATCGCGGCCGGCTCCGCGACGCCGCGATCGCGCTGATGCTCGCGCCCGGCGGCGTGCAGGTGTTCTACGGCGACGAAAGCGGACGCCCGCCCGGGCCGTATACGCCATCGGATCCGTACCAGGCGGCGCGTTCGCCGATGAACTGGGATTCGATCGATTCCGATCTGCTCTCGCACTGGCGCCGGCTCGGCCGCTTCCGCGCGCGCCATGTCGCGCTCGCGCGCGGCACGCATCGCCGCCTCTGCGCGGAACCCTATGCATTCGCGCGGCAGCACGCCGACAGCGGCGACCGCGTGATCGTCGTGCTCGGCGGCGGCGCGCTGCGCATTGCCGTCGGGGACGTGTTCGGCGACGGTGAAATCCTGTTCGACGCGTACTCGGGTACGCGCGTCACGGTGCTCGACGGACACGTCGATCTCGTGATCTGCGACCTCGCGCTGCTCGAATCGGCGTCCGCCGCGGAAGGAGTTCTGCCATGACGTCGCCCGTGCCGCCGCTCAAAGTGCTGATGTTCGGCTGGGAGTACCCGCCGAACATTTCGGGCGGGCTCGGCACGGCCTGCTACGGCATCGCCAAGGGACTCGCGCAGATCGGCGACGTGGAGATCTCGCTCGCGCTGCCGCAGCTGCGCGGCAACGAGGATGCGCGCCACGTGCGACTGATCGCGCCGCCGGCCGAGGCGGCGCGCACCGTGCGCATGCCGACGGCCTACGCCGGCGCCGCGTTCGAGATCGCGCAGCGCTACGGTCGCGTCGCGGAGCACTACGTCGATCAGGCCGGACAGTTCGATCTCATCCACGCGCACGACTGGCTCACCGCGCCCGTCGCGCAGCTCGCCAAGCGGCTCAGCGGCAAGCCGCTCGTGCTGCACATCCATTCGACCGAACACGATCGATCCGGTCCGCTGGCGGATCCGCAGATTCTCGCGCTGGAGCGCGAGGCCATGGATGCGGCCGACTGCGTCGTCGCGGTCAGTGCCGCGACGCGCGCGCAGATCGTCGCGCGCTTCGGCCAGCCTCCGGACAAGGTGCGCGCGATCTACAACGGGATCGATCCGTCGCCGTTGCGGCAGCGGCCAGCGTCGCGCGAACCGGTCGTGACCTTTCTGGGCCGCGTCACCTACCAGAAAGGTCCGGCGCTGTTCCTCCAGGCGGCCGCCCGTGCCGCGGCGCTCGAACCGTCGCTGCGCTTCGTGCTCGCCGGCGACGGCGATCTGCTGCCGGCGATGCGCGCGCTCGCGCGTTCGCTCGGCATCGCCGACCGCCTGCTGTTCACGGGATTTCTCGACAGCGATGAAGTCCAGCACCTGCTCGATCGCTCGACCGTGCTCGTGATGCCGTCGCTCGCCGAGCCGTTCGGTCTCGTCGCACTCGAAGCGATCGACGCCGGCGTGCCGGTCGTTCTGTCGGCGCATGCGGGCGTCGCCGAGCGCTTCGAGCACGTGGTCAAGGTCGATCCGCACGATGCCGACGCGGTGGCGGCGGCCGTGGTCGCCCTGTGCCGCGACGAGAAGCGCGCCGAACGTCTGCGTTCCGGTGCGCGCGCGGAAATGGCGCGGCTCGGCTGGACCGATTGCGCCGCGCACCTGAAAACGCTGTACCGCAGTCTTCTGCACTCGCATCGGCCCGCGTCCGGCGCCAAGGAGCTCATCGGTGAACAAGCCTGAACTGGATCGCGGCAGCTATCGCGGCATCGATCACATCGCGATCGCGGTCAAGGATCTCGATGCCGGCATCGACTTCTTCGTCAACGTGCTGGGGTTTCGTCTCGTGCGCCGCCGCGTGATCCACGGCGAACGCACCGGCATGGTGTCCGGCGAGCTCGAGCACAACGGCATCAAGTTCGTGCTGTGCCAGGGCACCGAACCCGCGTCGCAGGTATCGCGGCTGATCGAGAATTTCGGCCCGGGTGTCGCGCACATCGCGCTGGCCGTCGACGATGCGGCACAGATGTCCGAGGATCTGCGCGGACGCGGCCTCGCGTTCGATACCACGATCATCCGCGGCCCCGGCCTGACCCAGGTGTTCTCGAGCCGCGACGCGAACTCGGGCCTGAGCTTCGAATTCATCCAGCGCCATGGCGAGGAAGAATTCTCCGAGGACAACGTGCGCGAGCTGTTCGCGCAGCTCGAGAAGTCGGGAGCCTACTGATGAGCGCGCAGCTGCGCGGCGCAGCGCCGCCGGCGGACGGCGGCACGAGCGCCCCGAACCCGCGCGCCGAGGTCATGAACTTCCTCAACGAGATGGCCGAGCGTTTTCCGCAGGCGATCTCCTTCGCGTCGGGCCGCCCGGCGGAGCAGTTCTTCGCACTGGACGCATGGCTCGCGACCGTGCCGCTGTTCCAGTCGCAGATCGCCGCCGAGCGCGGCCTCGATCGCGATACGGTGGCGCGGACACTCGCGCAGTACGGCCCGACCGCGGGACTGCTCGGGCGCATGATCGCGACGCAGCTCGAGCGCGACGAATCGATCGCGGCGGCGGCGCAGCGCGTCGTCGTGACGGCGGGCTGCCAGGAAGCGCTCGACCTGTGCGTGCGCTGTCTCTGCCGCGACCCCGAGGACGTGCTGCTGGTGCGCAGCCCGACCTACATCGGCATCAGCGGCGCGGCCGATCTCGGCGGCGTCGCGCTGATGCCGTTCCGCGGCGAGCCCGGCAGCACGCTCGTCGCCGGACTCGAGGCGGCGATCGCCCGTGCACAGGCGCGGCAGCGCCGCCCGCGCGCGCTGTACCTCATTCCGGAATTCGACAACCCGACCGGCGACGTCATCGGCCTCGACGAACGCAAGGCGATCCTGGCGCTCTGCGCGCGCCACGACATCGTGATCCTCGAAGACAATCCGTACGGCATGTTCCGCTACGAAGGCGAGCGCGTGCCGTCGTTGTATGCGCTCGATCGCGACTCCCTCGTCGTCTACGTCGGAACCTACTCCAAGACCCTGTGCCCGGCGCTGCGCGTGGGTTTTGCGCTCGTGCCCGAGCGTCTCTGCCGCGGCCAGCCGCTGTTCGACGCGCTCGTCCAGGCCAAGAGCTTCGTCTCGGTCAACACGAGTCAGCTCGCCCAGGCCGTGGTCGGCGGCGTGCTGCTGTCGCAGGGCGGCGCGCTCGGTGCGCACGTGCAGGCCGCGACCGCGCACTACCGCGCGAACCGCGACGCGATGCTCGCCGCGCTCGAGGCGGAGTTCGCCGACCGGCGCGAGACGATCCGCTGGAACCGGCCCGAAGGCGGCTTTTTTCTCGTCGTGTCGCTGCCGTTCCCGTTCCGGCAGACCGAAACGCAGTGCTGCGCGCGCGACTACGGCGTGCTCGCGATGCCGCTGAGCTTCTTCGCGCTCGACGACGCCGAAGACTGTCGCGTGCGGCTGGCCTTCAGCAATGCCACGCCCGAACGCATCCGCGAAGGCGTCGCGCGCTTCGCGCGCTTCGTCCGCGACCGACTGTGACTGCCCGCGGCGCATCGCCGCGAACCGATGGAACGACTATGTCCGACGAAGTGATGTTCCTGCGCCCCGAGGTCAAGATAGAACCGCTGGTCGGCCGCTGGCACGCGTGGCCGCACCTCGTGTCGCCGGCGCAGCTCGCGCTGCATGTGGCCTATCGCCTGCTGCCGCTGCTGAAGTCGTTTGTCGCGAGCCCGGGCGCGCACGTCGCCGCGAGCGCCGATCCGAAGATGTACGGCGGACCGTTCGTGAGCCTGCGCGCCGACGATGTCGGCGCGGCGCAGACGCTGATCGGCGAACTCGAGCGCGATGCGGAGCGGCTGATCGCGCTGGCCGGCGACATCCGCGCGTTCGGCGCGCTGCTCGAGGAGAGGGCCAGTGGCCATTCGCTCGACGAGTACTACGCGCAGTTGCCGGCGTCGCTGCGCGGCCTCGTCGAACTCGTCTACGACCTGAGCCACCGGCCCGATTTCCGGCTGTTCGAAGAACTGCTGTACGACGAAAAGCTGACCGGTTCGCTGCAGCAGATCTGGCTGCATACGACGCCCGAGTCCGAGCGCGATTTCTTCATGAGCACGCCGCGCCTCGACGGCGATGCGGGGATCACCTTGCCGCTGCCGTTCGCCGACCGCCGTCTGGATGCGCTGGCCGCGGCGCGCTCCCGCCCGGTGTCGCCGCGTGCCCTGGCCGACGCGCTGGGCGTGCCGGCGGATCGGCGCGCACGGTTCGAGGCCTTGTTCCGTCGCGAAGCGCCGCCGGCGGCGGCGGCGCGCTATCGCGGCGAAGGTGTGCGCATGCGCTATTTCGGTCACGCCTGCGTGCTGTTCGAATCCGCGGGCGAAGCCATTCTCATCGATCCGTTCGTGAGCATGCAGCCCGGCGACGACGGCCGCTTCTGCTTCGACGACCTGCCCGAGTTCATCGACTACGTCGTGATCACGCATTGCCATCAGGATCATTTCTGCATGGAAATGCTGCTGCAGCTGCGTGCCCGCATCGGCCGCGTCGTCGTGCCGGGCAACAACGCCGGCAGCATCGCCGATCCGTCGATGGTCCTGGTGCTGCGGGAGCTCGGCTTCGCCGACGTGGTCGCGCTGAGGCCGTTCGAGCGCATCGCACTGTCCGGGGGTCATCTCGAGAGCCTGCCGTTCACCGGCGAACACGCCGATCTCAACATCCACAGCAAGCAGGCGCTCGCGCTGCGCCTGCACGGACGTCAGTTCCTGTTCCTGATCGATTCCGACGGCCGCGACCTGATGCTGTATCGGCGTCTGCGCGCGCGCCTGGGCGCGGTCGACGCCATGTTCATCGGCATGGAATGCCACGGTGCGCCGCTGAACTGGCTCTATGAACCGCTGCTCGCGCGTCCGGTATCGCGGCGCAACAACGAGTCGCGGCGCCTGTCCGGCGCCAACGCCGAGCGTGCCTGGAACATCCTGCAGGAGATCGGACCGCAGCGCGTGTTCGTCTACGCGATGGGGCAGGAACCCTGGATGAAATTCATTATGGGTCTGCAGTACGAGCCCGACAGCATCCAGCTCGTCGAGTCCGATCGCTTCCTGGCCGACTGCGCCGCCGCGGGCATTCCGTGCGAGCGGCTGTATCTCAGCCGCGAAGTGGCGTTCTAGCCATGCGTCGCGTGCCGCCGCCGCACGCCTTCCGCGCCGCGGCCGCACCGCTGTCCCGTCGTCGTTCGCCGCGCCGCTAGACGGCGCGCGCGTCGACGTCGCTCCTTCGCTCCGGGTCTCCGCATGCTCCCAGAATTCTCGACGATCATCGCTCTGCTCGACTACCGTGCGTCGGCGGCATCGGGGTCGCGCGAGC
>CAMLSI010000039.1 GCA_946482585.1 uncultured Lysobacteraceae bacterium | reverse complement strand
CTTCAGCCGGGCGCGCTCGGCCGCCAGCCCCTGCGGGCTCCAGTCGGGCAGCTGTCCCCAGAGCGCGACCTTGCGCGCTTCGTCGATGATGAAGCTCAGCGGATTCAGGCGGAACACGAACTGATAGTTCGGCGGCAACGTATCGATGGGCACCATGGCCGACGACAGAAAGAGCAGCGCGGCCGAAGCGACGCCGGTGACCTGGCTGATGTCGCGCAGATAGACGCCGAGCGACGCGAACAGCCAGCCGATCGCCGCGCCGACCAGGGCCAGCGGCAGCAGCACGAGCGGGAACAGCACGACGGTCCAGGGCGGCGTGCCGAAACGCAGACCGAACAGCAGCAGCAGCACCAGCACGTTCATGAGCGCATGGAAGAACGCGGACAGCAGCATCGGCCACGGCAGCACTTCGAGCGGAAAGACCACGCGCTTGACGTAGTTCGCGTTGGAGACGATCAGAGTCGGCGCACGCATCAGGCATTCGGTGAAGAAGCCGTGCACGATGAGGCCGACGAACAGGATCAGCGTGAAGTCCGGGCCGCCTTCGACCTGCTGCGGCCAGCGGCTCTTGAAAATCGAGCCGAAGGCCACGGTGTAGACGAGCAGCATCAGGAACGGGCTCAGCACCGACCAGAGCAGACCGAAGCTCGCGCCGCGGTAGCGGCCGAGCACGTCCCGCTTGGTCAGCTCGCGCGTCAGCGACCAGTGCCGCCCGAACGCGGAGAACGGTTCGGCCAGGAACGCGGCCACGCCCGTCTTGGCGCTCATCGTCGCGATACCGTCGGGCGCACGGTCAGGCCGCGGCGAGCGCCGCGTCGAGCTCGGCGCGCAGATCGGCCACGTCCTCGACGCCGACCGACAGCCGCACGAGATTGTCGTGGATGCCCAGGCGCACGCGGTTCTCCGCGGGCACCGACGCGTGCGTCATCACGGCCGGATGGTTGATCAGGCTCTCGACGCCGCCCAGCGATTCGGCGACGGCGAACAGGCGGCACTGCTCCATCATGCGGCGCGCGCCGTCGAAACCGCCCTTGACATAGACGCTGACCATGCCGCCGAAGCCGTGCATCTGCCGCTTCGCGAGCGCATGCTGCGGATGCCCGGGCAGTCCGGGATAAATCACTTTTTCCACCTTGGGATGCTGCGCGAGCCAGCCGGCGAGTTCCTGCGCGGCGTCGCAATGCGCGCGCATGCGCAGATGCAGGGTCTTCAGGCCGCGCAGCGCGAGGAAGGAATCGAACGGCCCCTGTACACCGCCGACGGCGTTCTGCAGGAATGTCATCTTCTCGGCGAGCTCCGCGTCGTCACCGACGACGATCATGCCGCCGACGATGTCGGAATGGCCGTTGAGATACTTCGTCGCCGAATGCATGACGAGGTGCGCGCCGAGTTCGAGCGGACGCTGCAGCATCGGCGTCGCGAACGTGTTGTCGACGCCGACGAGGATGCCGCGCGCGCGCGCGAATTCCGCGATCGCGGCGATGTCGACGATCTTCAGCAGCGGATTCGTCGGCGTCTCGATCCAGATCAGCCTGGTGTTCGGCCGCACGGCCGCTTCGAGCGCGGCGCGGTCGTTCAGGTCGACCCAGCTGAAATCCAGCGCGGCCGAGCGGCGCCGCACGCGCTCGAACAGGCGATACGTGCCGCCGTAGACGTCGTCCATCGCGATCACGTGGCTGCCGCTGTCGAGCATGTCGAGCACGGTCGCGGTCGCGGCGAGCCCTGACGCGAACGCATAGCCGTTGCGGCCGCCTTCGAGATCGGCCACGCAGCGCTCATAGGCGAAGCGCGTCGGGTTGTGCGAGCGCGAGTACTCGAAGCCCTGGTGCACGCCCGGGCTGGACTGTACGTAGGTCGAGGTCGCGTAGATCGGCGTCATCACGGCGCCGGTGCTCGGATCGGGCGACTGGCCCGCGTGAATCGCGCGCGTGCCGAGGCCGTGGGATTTGCTGGAATGACTCATGCTGACTCGCCGATGGGCGCCGGAGCGCGACGGAAAACGAAGGGCCGCGTCACTGCACGCGGCGACGCAGATAATTGAGCAGATCGATGCGCGTGATCAGACCGAGGAAGCGCTCTCCGTCCATGACGATCGCGACGTGGCCGCGATCGAACACCGGCAGCAGATCCTCGATCGTCGCGCGCACGTCGAGCACGTCGAGCTTGGAGACCATCGCCGTCGACACCGGATCGCGGAAGCGCGCCTCGTCCGCATGCACGTGCATCAGCACGTCGGACTCGTCCACCATGCCGACGATCTTCTCGCCTTCCATGACCGGCAGCTGCGAGATCTCGTAGAGCTTCATGCGCTGGTAGGCCATCGTCAGCGGATCGTTCGGTCCGATGACGACGGTGTCGTGCGCCGCATACGGACGCATGATCAGGTCACGCAGGTCGCCGACGTGCTCGCGCTCGAGGAAGCCGTTGTCGAGCATCCAGTAGTCGTTGTACATCTTCGACAGGTACTTGTTGCCCGTGTCGCAGACGAACACGACCACGCGCTTGGGCGTGGTCTGCTCGCGACAGTAGCGCAGCGCGGCCGCGACGAGCGTGCCGCTCGACGATCCGGCAAGGATGCCTTCCTTGCGCAGCAGTTCGCGACCGGTCAGAAAGCTTTCCTTGTCGCTGATCGCGTAAGCCTTCTTCACGCGCGTGAAATCGCTGATCGGCGGCAGGAAGTCTTCGCCGATGCCCTCGACCATCCACGAGGCGCTCTTGGTCGACAGCGTGCCTTCGTTGATGTACTGCGTGAGGATGGAACCGACCGGATCGGCGAGGATGAATTCGACGTTCGGCGCCTTCTCGGCGAAACAGCGCGAGAGACCGGTCATCGTTCCCGACGAGCCGCAACCGAACACGATCGCGTCGAAGTTGCCGTCCATCTGCGCGATGATTTCCGGACCGGTGCCGAATTCGTGCGCGAGCGGATTGTCGGGATTGCCGAATTGATTGATGAAGTACGCGCCCGGCGTTTCTTTCGCGAGACGCTCGGCCATGTCCTGGTAGTACTGCGGATGTCCCTTGGCCACGTCCGAGCGTGTCAGCACGACGTCGGCGCCCATGGCCTTCAGGTTGAAGATTTTCTCGCGGCTCATCTTGTCGGGCACGACGAGCACGAGCTTGTAGCCTTTCTGCTGCGCGACGAGCGCAAGGCCGATGCCGGTGTTGCCGGCGGTGCCTTCGACCAACGTGTCGCCAGGCTTGATGTGGCCGGCGCGTTCGGCGGCTTCGATCATGCTGAGGCCGATGCGGTCCTTGATCGAACCGCCCGGGTTCATGTTCTCGAGCTTGAAGAACAGCTCGCAGCAGCCCGTATCGAGGCGTTGCGCCTTCACCATCGGGGTCTGCCCGATGAGTTCCAGCACGCTTTGATAGATGGTCATGAGGCTCTCGTCAGTACCGCGCGCAATGCGGGTACGTCGTTGTTTCAGGGGGCGCGATCATAACCGACCGGCCCGGCGCACCGCGACGCGGGACCGTGACGCGCACGACGGAGTCCGCAGAAAAATCAAACGCCTCGGCCGCCGACCGACAGGAGGCGGCGAAGCCGGACCGGTGCCGGACGCGAAGACGGCGGCATCTTTCGATGCCGCCGCCGGGATTCAGGGAATGGGCCGGACGCCTGCACGGGGCATCCGGCGAGGAAAGGGTTCAGCGAGAGCCGGGCGCGGCGCCGGAGGCGGCCGGATCGGGCTCGCGGATCGGGTCAATGCGCGCCGCTGCGACGTTCCCAGAGATGAACGAGACGATCTTTGGCTCGCAGTTTTTCTTTCTTGAGCGAATGCAGCGTCGTGTCGTCCATCGGCAGCACTCCGAGATCGGCGTCGCGCAACTTGCTGTCCAGTTCCTGGTGTCGCTGGTACAGGCTGCGGAATTCGGTGCTCGACTTGAGCAATGCGTCGATCTCGGATTTCTGGTGATTCTCGAACATCAGCCGTTCTCCTCTCGTTGTGAATGTCGCACGCGGACGCGCCCGCGCGAGCCGGGGCTCGGGCGAGTTCGGGTGCGGGAAACTGACGTGAAGCGGAAGCCGCGTTATCGCGCGCGTCGCCGCCATCGGGCGATGGTGGTGTGAGGCTGAATCTGACGTCGGCGATGCGTTGGTCTGCATGGATTCGGCAGCCGTGCCGCATAGTCCGGGCGGCTGCCGAGCCACCCTACTCCTTTGCCGGAGCGCGCGCAAACCGCGGTTTGCGCGCGCGCATTAGCATTTCGTTACGTGGGCGGGCAGACCCTTGAAAGCGCGGGAAGTCCGCCAGAACGCGGCGATTCAATCGCCGCCGAGACGCACGACCACGCGACGGTTGCGCGCGCGGCCGGCCGGATCGTCGTTGGACGCGACCGGCTGCGCCGCACCCTCGCCCGACACCGAAATCCGCGCCGCCGCCACGCCGCGCGCGATCAGCGCATCGCGGACGGCTTCGGCGCGCCGCAGCGAGAGGCTGCGATTCGCATCGGGGCTGCCCGTGGCATCCGTGTGACCCTCGACGCGCAGCGACGCCGCCGGCGACGCCGCGGCCCAGGCCGCGACGCGGGCCAGCCCCGTGGCGGCCTCATCCACGAGCGTCGCCGTGCCGGGATCGAACACGAGATCTTCGAGCGTGATCTGCCGGCCCTCGCTGCCGCTATCGGGCGCGAGCGCCGCGAGGCGCTGCGCGAGCGTGGACTCGCCGGTCGGCGGCGACGCGGCAGCGGCGGGGGCACCGGCGGCCTGACTGTCGGATACCGGTCCGCTGGGAGGCGTGGCCGACGGCGGCGCGGCGATCGCTGCAGCGGCCGATGCCGACGGCGTCGCCGGCGGCGGCACGGCGACCTCCGGCGCAGCGGTCGTCGTCGACGGCGCCGCGGGCGGCGGTATCGCAGCCGGCGAGGATGTCGCCACAGCCGGCGCCGAGGATGAAGCCGAAGACGAGGAGGCCGGGGATGGGGGCGCCGGACTCGGCGGTGCAGGCAGGTTCGCCGGGGCCGTCGGCACCGAGAACGGCGACGCGGCCGGCGGAGCGGCGGACGCGACCTGGCCACGCTGCACGGCCTCCTGCTGCAGCAGTTCGCGCTGACGCTGGCGGTCGAGTTCCGCGCGCACCGCTTCGGTTTCTCGCCGGCTCGCCGCGAGCAGCAGGCTCGCATGCTCGCGCTGCAGCTCGACCAGACGCGCGGCCTCGCGTTCGGTCTGCGCGGCGACATAGGCGATGTCGACGCGACGCTCGGCCACATAGGCGAGCTGCGCGTGCTCGGCGGCGTTGATGCTGGTCGCATCGAGCCGGCGCACCGCCGCCTCGGCCAGCGCGCGTTCGGCGAGCGCGAGCTTGGCCAGTTCGGGATCGGCCGCCAGCGCTTCGAGACTCGCGCGCAGGCGGTCGAACTCGAGGTCGCGGCGCGGCGTCGAACCGCAGGCCGCGAGTGCGACCGCGAGCAGCAGCGGCAGCGCGCGCCTCACGGTGTATCCGTCGCGGGCAGTCGCGCGTCGCGCCGCAGCTGCGCATTCGCCGCCGCCTGCACCTGCACGGCCTCGCGCGTGCGGCCGAGACGCGATTTCGCGGTCGCGAGATCACTGTTGACGAGCGATTGTTCGAGCAGTCGACGCGCCTCGGCGATATCGCCGCTGTCCCGCAGCTGTCGCGCCTGCTCCAACTGTTCGCCGGCGTATCGCAGGTCCAGTGGCGCGTACGTCGCGGCACCGGCCTCCTCCGCGCGCGCCATCGCTGCCGCCGCACTCTGCAGTTCCGGCAACGGCTCGCGCGGGCGTACCGCGAAGCACGGTGACGCCGCGAGCAAAAGCAGCGTCAGTACATGGATTTTTGCAACCGTTGGTGTCATAACTCCCGCCGAAATCAGGGTGGGGAATCCGATCATTTTCGTTACGCGGGCACGATCGTTGCAACGTAACGCCGTCCGGTCCGCAACCGGGTCCTCAGCATAACGACGGCGGCGGCCGTCACGCATCTCGCAGCGAGGCGAGCATGGATATTGGCTACTTCCTCAAGCTCATGACCGAAAAGGGCGCGTCGGACATGTTCCTGACGACGGGCGCCCCGGTGAACATCAAGGTCGAGGGCAAGCTCTACCCGCTCGGCAACACGGGCCTCCCCGGCGGCATGGTCAAGAAGATCGCCTATTCGTTGATGGACGAGGGTCAGGTACCGCAGTTCGAACGCGATCTGGAACTCAACATGGCGATCGCGGTGAAGGACGCCGGCCGCTTCCGCATCAACGTGTTCAAGCAGCGCGGCGAAGTCGGCATGGTGATCCGTGCGATCAAGAGCGAGATCCCGACGGTCGATGCGCTCAAGCTGCCGCAGATCTTCAAAGACATCATCATGGAGCCGCGCGGGCTCATTCTCGTCGTCGGCGCGACCGGCTCGGGCAAGTCGACCACGCTCGCGGCCATGATCGATCACCGCAACTCGAGCCAGTCGGGCCACATCCTGACGATCGAGGATCCGATCGAATACCTGCACCGGCACAAGAAGTCCATCGTCAACCAGCGCGAAGTCGGCCTCGATACGCACGGCTACCATGAAGCGCTGAAGAACGCGATGCGCGAAGCGCCCGACGTCATCATGATCGGCGAAATCCGCGACGTCGAGACGATGGAAGCCGCGATCGCGTTCTCCGAGACCGGCCATATCTGTCTCGCGACGCTGCACTCGAACAACGCCGACCAGACCATCGAGCGCATCCTCAACTTCTTCCCGGAATCGGCGCACAAGAACATCCTGATGAACCTCGCCCTGAACCTGAAGGCGGTCATCTCGCAGCGCCTCGTCATCGGCAAGGACGGCCGCCGCCTGCCCGCCGTCGAAATCCTCATCAACACGCCGCACATCCGCGACCTCATGCGCCGCGGCCAGGTGCACGAAATCAAGGAAGCGATGGATCGAAGCCTGCAGGAAGGCATGCAGACCTTCGACCGCGCGCTGTACACGCTCTACAAGGAAGGCCGCATCGAACTCGAGGAAGCGCTGGCCAAGGCCGACTCGCGCGACGGCCTCGCGCTCAAGATCCGCCTCGCCGAAGGCGGCGGCGACAACACCTCGGCCGAGCACGATCCGTTCAACCTGTCGGCGTTCTGAAAAAAGCCGGCGCAATTCAACGCCGCGCTGCCGCAGCGCGGCGCTGCAGCAGCGCATGGCGACCGTTGGCGCCCCTTCCGGCGGGCAGCCGCGGTCCCGGAGATGTCTTTGCCCGCCGGATGCGAATTCGCCAAGGTCGCGCCCGGCTCTCTGGAGGGGGATGCACGATGACGCTGCCGCCTCGGCCCTTGTCGGCCGACGAAGCCTCACGCCTGGAACTGCGACGCGAAGACGCCAGGCGCTTGCAGGACGGTATCAAGGAAAGCCTGTCCACGCCGCAGGCGCTGGACAAGGCCATGCGCGGTGGCTGGACGAAGCGCCGCGACGCCGTGCAGATGCTCGGCTTTCTCGGGCGCGACACGGATGCGATCCGGCTCGCGCTGGAGGAACGCGACGCGCAGGCCGTCGTCGACCAGGCGCTGAAATTCGTGCCGGCGCCGGTCGAACTCGTCGTGCATGCGCTGACGATGAAGCGCGGCGATGCCACGTCGCGCATGCTGTATACGATTCCCAATGCGAACTATCTGTACGCCGAGACGGAGATCGTGCGCATCGTGGCGAAGTCGCCGGCGAAGCTGACGGCGCCGCTGCTCGAGTCGTTCGGATTCGCAGGCTTCGCGAGCACGGCGGGAGCGCTGCGCAAGCACGTTCAGCTCGACGAGCCGCGGACCTACGCCGACGCGCTAGCGACCGGTCGCACGCAGGACAAGCCGTCGGTCGCGCACGGCCCCGACACCAGCGCGGCGGCGATCCAGTGGGACGGGCCGACCGAACGTGCGTTCGCGGCGGTCGGCGCGCTGCGCCGGCTCGGCCAGACCATCGATGTCGATGCAGTGCGCGCATGGCGCAGCCGTCTCTACACAGCGATACCGGCGGTCAACGCGCACTACCCGGCCGCCGCCGATGCGCTGCTGAGCTGGGCGCTGTTCGATGCGGGCGTGGACGAGTGCTTCGAACACTGGTCCGCGCTGGGATACCTGCAGCGCGAGACGGTGCACGACATGGTCGCGACGCTGCTCCGGCGCGGCGATACGCCGCGTATCGCGCGCCTGATGCCGCTGATCCTCCGCTACGCGGCAGGTGCGAGCCGCCGTTTCTGCCACTGGCCCGTCGCCGACTGGTATCACGCGCAGGGACTGATTTCCGCGCCCGACGAAACGCTCGGCGAGATGTACTGCCTGTCGCGCGACGCCGGCATCGCGCCGCCGGCGTGGTGGCAATGGCGAACGCCATGGCAGCCGGGCGGTTTCGAGCACGCACGGCTGCGCGGTCTGCTCTGACGCGGAACGTGAGTTCGGCGCATCGCCGCAGAGCGATGCCCCCCAACCCACGCCCTCCCTCGAACCTGATTAGCGACGGTCTGAGCGACAGCCGAGGCGCAGCGTGTGGTCGCCATCGGCGACCGCACGACCGGGGTGTATGGAATTGCCTCGACCTCGATCGTGCGCTCGCTGCCGCGCGCACACGCTACCGGGTGTGCCTGGCGACGATGGGTGACCTGGGGTCGCCACCGGCGATCGCAGGGCCGGCGGCCTCGACCGGCCACCGCCTTGGCAGCACAGGGCGCTCTGATCGTGCTGCCCTGCGCAGCGGAGATTCGTCGCTGCTCAGGCCCCTTGAAGGGCATGAGTGCAGACGGGTTTCGCCGGACCGCCCCTACCGCCCGGCGCTCACTCGAACGGGTCCGCAAAAATCGCATCCGGCGCCTGTACCGTGAACGACACCGGCACGACGGCCGGGCGCGTGCGATAGGCCGGATCGTTCGTGAACACGCAGATCGAGGCCTCGTACACGCCGGCCGCAAGATTCGTCGCATCGAAGGTGACCGGATAGACTCCGACCGGAGCACCGGGCGCGAACGTGCCGCCGCTCGTCGACAGCGACAGCCACGGCACGTCCTGCGGCATGCTGCAGTCGCTGCCGGCGGTCGCGATCGCGAGCACGGCCATTTCCTGGTTCTGCGGCGTCGGGCCGACGACGACAGGCTGGGCCGTGATCGGATCGATGGTTGCGACGAAGCCGATGCTCTGCGCATAGCCGAGCCAGTAGAGCAGGCCGCTCGCGCGATCGAACTTGAGGCTCTGGGAAAAGTTCGCATCGACACCGAGCGAACCCACGCGCGTCGCCTGCGCCGAGGTCTTGTCGATGAGCAGCAGGCCGTCGGTGCGGATGTCGAGCGCGTAGAGCGCGCCGCTCTGGTCGAACGCGATGTCGATCAGGCATTCGTCGCCGCCGGTGTCGACCGGCCCGACGAAGTGCGACTGCGCGGTATCGAGATCGATCGTATAGAGGCCGCTCCAGTAGCAGCCCTGGTTGCCGACCTGCGCCGTGGTCGCGGCGTAGAAGGTATCGGTCGAGGGATCCCAGGCCGCGCCCGACCAGCGTTCGTTCGCGACCGTGTTCGCCGGCACCGGCCAGCCGATCAGCGTGCGCGCGCCGGTCAGCGTGTCGACGCGATAGAGCCGGTCCATCAGCATGTCGATCTGGTACTGCGCGCTGAAGTCGTTGCCGACGACGTCGCCGCCGCTGATGTTGTCGAGCCCGGGTCCCTGCCCCGTGTCGGTCATGATCGTGCGCCGGCGCGAGGTGTCGCGCAGATCGACATCGACGAAGGACACGCCCGTACCGGGGATCGCATGCATCGCATACGCGGGGAGTTCCCAGCCGCCCGACGGCTGCACCGCGCGCGGCGGCACTGCCGATTCCGGCATCGGCGCCGGCGCGCGACCCGCGTCGGCGCGGCCGGCCGTCGCGGCGGGCAGCGGCGCCAGTCTGCGCAGCGGCGACGTTGCCGCCGGGTATTCGCCGGCCGTCCAGATCAGCGCACGGTTGCCGCTGTTGCCGATCACGATCGGCTGCTGGATCGAAACGCCGGTCGCGGCAAACGCCGTCATCGCCGGAATCGGCAGCAGCAGCTGCGGCGCGCCGATGTCGAAATCGACGCCGCTGGCGACGCTGCGGCGCACCGGCGCCGTCGGCGTCCAGCGCACGGCCTTGCCCGGCGTCAGCGTCGGCGTGAACTGCGAATACATCTGGCCGCTGCTCGGGCTCTGCTGCAGACCGGACACGGCACCGCCGCCGGCATCGCCCCAATCGCCATTGCCCGATCCGGTGCTCAGGTACTGGAACACGATGGCGCCGGTCGCTTCTTCGATGACGACTTCGAAGGTGTAGCCCGACATCTGCGGAAAGCCGAGCGCGAAATTCTTCCACTCGACGACGAAACGACGCTGCCCCGCTTCGCCGAGCGTTTTCGTGTGCAGGCTGCCCTGCGCCGGATCGAAGCTGGTCCAGACCGGCGCGATCACGGCATTGAGGTACGGCGACGGAAACAGCAGCGAGCCCGGCACGGCGCAGACCGAGCTGCCGACCTCGATCGCGCCGTTGTGGCCGACGCAGAGGCGATCGGTCGACACGCCGAAGAAATCGAACGTAAATGGCAGTTGCACGGCCTGGCTCCGGCCCGAGGCGAAGCCGCCGGTCATCGGCAGCGCCGGCTCCGTGCTCGCGTCGACATAGGCGAACGGCGCGGTGTCGTCGACGCTGTAGCCGGCCTGCTCGACGCCGGCGCTCCAGGTCGCCGACAGGGGACCGACCGCCACGGCCGCAGCGCGTTCCACGAGCACGTGGCGCAGGCTCTGGCCCGGCGCGAGCGTCGCGGCCTGCTGGGCGAGTACCTGGCCGTGCAGGCTGTCGCCGAGGCTGTGCCAGGCCAGCGTCTCGCCCGACTGGTTGGTCAGCGTATAGCACCAGCTGATCGGATCGCCGACGCTCGCGGTCAGGCTGGTCGTCGTCGCGCAGGCGTTCAGATCGGCGGTATCGGCCGGGCCGACCGTGACCTCGAGGCAAAGTCCTTCGGGCGAGCAGTTGGCCGGCGCGCGCGGCGGCGCGACCGCGCGCAGCGGGGCGCCGGCGGCGGCGAGCACCGCGCCCGGCGGTGCGGCGGCGGCAAGTGACAACAGGACGGCGGTACGGATCAGAACATGCATCGGTCGACCTCATCGGCGGGTGAGTGACCGTCGGGGCTCCGCTGCGGCGACAGGACGGGGCGGTGACGATCGGAAGCGCCGACTGTGGCCGCGAGCGGCTCCGGCACCATGCCGCTTCGATAGCAAACCGATAGAAAACCGCTATGAACGCCTCACGGCGTGACGTCGCGCACGTCGGCGGGCGGCGGCGGATGGCTCAGCGCGGCCGGGATCGGCCGCTCGCCCGCCAGGCCGCGCGCCTGCGCGAGGGACGCGCTCCAGGCATCGACGTCGCCACGCGCGTGGAACAGTGCGACGCGCAGCAGCGCGCAGTCGAAGTCGTCCGCACTCCAGGCGGCGACGCGTCCGCTGAGCGCGGCTGCCTCGTCGAGCCGACGCTGCTCCAGCAGCCAGCCGACATAGCCGATGGCGACGTCGGTGACGACAGCCGGCACGCCGACCGCATCGGCGGCATCGAGCGCCGCGCGGTAGCGGCGCTCGCGTTCGGCCGGCGCCTGCGCCGCTTCGGCGGCCGCCAGCTGCAGCAGCGCAGTGCCGGCACCGGCCTCGGTGTTCGCGGACTCGTGCGCGGCGGCGCGCTCGCCGCCGGCGCGTTGGCGCAATCGCAACATCGCCGCGCGGCGCACGTCGTCGGCGCGCACCGGCCAGCCGTCGAGCGCGCGCGACGCGGCGGCACGTGCGGCTTCGACCTGACCGCGGCGCCAGGCCAGCTCGGCGCGCGTGGCTTCCCGATAGCGGCGCACCGTCGCGTCCGCGTCGCCGCCGACCGCGCCGAGCAGTTCGTCGGCCTCGCGAAAGCGGCCGAGCCCGACCAGTACGCGCGCGCGATCGCCGTCGAGCGCCTGCACATGGCCGGCATCGGCGATGCGCGGACGCAGCACCAGGAGCCGGTCGGCATCGCGCGCCGCGTCCTGCCAGCGCAGCAGCAGCACGTGCGTGTCGAGCAGGCCGCTGAGCGCCGCGCGCTGTGCATCGGCGACGCCGAAGGCTTCGTACGTCTGCAGGGCCGACTCGAAACGCGCGAGCGCGGGCTCGAGCCGGTTGCGATTGGCATCGGCGATCGCGAGGTAGTTGTCGACGCGCGCGACGCCGAGCCGGTCGCCCGCCGCTTCGAGCCTCAGACGCGCGAGACCGAGATCGTCGACCGCCGCCCCGTGTGCGAAGCCGCAGCTGCGCGCGAGGCCGCGACCGGCGAGCGCCGTCGCGTCCACGACACTCGGCGCAGCGAGTGCGCCCGTGAACGACTGTTCGGCCGCGGCGCAATCGCCGCGGCGCATCAGCAGCATGCCGCGCGCGGTCAGCGCACGCGCGCGCAGTTCGCCGTCCGGTTCACCAGCGAGCACCGCATCGAGCCGCTGCGCGGCCGCGTCGAGGCGGCCGCGGTAGAAGTCGATCTGCGCGAGCTGCAATTGCACGCGCGGCGCGTCGCGCTGCGCCGGTGCGGCGGCGTCGAGAATCTCCTGCGCCCGGTCGAAACTGCCGCCGAGGATCGCCGCCTGGCTGCGCTGGATCAGCAGTTCCGGCGTCTCGTCTTCGCCGGCGGCGATGCCGGCATGACCGAGCGCGGCCAGGAGCAGATCGGCCGCATCGCGGCCGGCCGCGATCGGGTCGGCGCGTTCGGCCTCGATGCGGCGCGGCAGACCCTGCGCATCGGGCGCCTCGAGCGCGACGCGCCAGCCCGCGGCGACACGACGCACGCTGCCGCGCACGAGACGACGCGTGCCGAGGATGGGATTCAGACGCTGCGCCTCCGTCGCCGGCACGTGCGCGCCGCGGTCCGGGCCGGACGCACGCAACGCGACGAGCACGCTGTCGCTCGGCGGCACGGCCAGTCCGGCTGCGCGCAGGCGGCCCGCGACGAGATCCATGAGGCCGAGCTGCATCCAGCCCGCATCGGTGCCGGCATCGACCTCGAGCGGCAGCACCGCGATCGCATCCGCCGCCGGCGCGCGCGACGGTACGCTCGTCGTGCGGCGATCGGCGAACCGCACGGCCGCGACGACGACGAGCGACGCGACGGTGGCCAGCGCGATGCCGAGCGGCCAGCGTCGGCCCCGCGCGGACGCGGAAACGGACGCATCCGGCACACGCGTCGGCACGACCGGCGGCGGCACACCGGCTTCCGCCGTCGCGTCCGTGAGATCCTCGACGACCGGCGACGATCCGGACGGCGCCATCGATGCGGCGGCATCGGCAAACGCTTGCACCGGCATCACCCAGCGATAGCCGAAGCCGCTGACCGTGCGGATCGTCGCCTGGGTCTGCGCGTCGTCGCCGAGCAGCCGGCGCGTGCGCGCGATCAGCTGGCTGATCTGCACGTCGGCGACATCGACGCGCCCCCAAACGGCCGACACCAGCTCGTCGCGGCCGACGGCGCGCGCGCGTTGTTCGAGCAGGTAGACGACGAGGTCGAACACGCGCCGCGGCAACGCGACCGGCTCGCCGGCGCGCAGCGTCTCGCGCCGCGCGGTGTCGATGCGCCAGTTGTCGAAGACGAAGATCATGCGGCCGATTATGGCCGCTGTCCGGCGCGGCGGAAGCGCGCCGGCGGACGCCTGCCGCTCAGGTCTGCGGTGCGTCCGGCTGATTCTCCGGCCGCGCCCGGTCGAACGGAGCCAGCTTCATGCACTCCTCGGTGATGCGCGCGATCGTCGGGAAGTCGTCCAGCGCCAGCCCCCAGCGTTGCGCGTTGTATACTTGTGGAACAAGGCAGACGTCGGCCAGGCTAGGATCGTCGCCCTCGCAGAACTGGCCGGTCGACGGGCTTTCCGCGAGCAGTGCCTCGAGCGCCTCGAAACCTTCGCGTATCCAGTGCCGCGACCAGCGCTCGCGCTCCTCGGGCGGCGTATTGAACTCGCGCTCGAGATACTGCAGCACGCGCAGGTTGTTGATCGGGTGAATGTCGCAGGCGACGATCTGGGCGAGCCCGCGCACGCGTGCGCGGTCGCGCGCGGTCGGCGGCAGCAGCTTGATTTCTCCGTCGTAGGACTCGTCGAGGTATTCGATGATCGCCATCGACTGACGGATCACGCGGCCGCCGTCGAGCAGGATCGGCACGAGTTCCTGCGGATTCAGTTGGGCGTAATCGGCCGAGTGCTGTTCGCCGCCGTTGGCCGTCAGATGCACCGGAATGATCTCGTGGGGCAGCCCCTTGAGGTTCAGCGCGATGCGTACGCGATACGCCGCGCTCGAACGCCAATAGCTGTACAGCCGCAAGCCTTCTGCCGACATCGCCGCTTCTCCCTCAGGCAAGGTCTGAACTCGTCGCCGTAGCCGGGCTCGCACCCGACCGCCTCGTGTCGTGCCGCCGCCGGGGCCTTGCGCCTGAATCCATTACGCTGCATCGGCAGGTGCGTTCCGACGCGGGACCGGTATCGTCCGGTACCACACGTCAGCTCGCGCCCTCGCTGCCGCGGCGCCGGGCCTGCGGCGAATCTACTCCGTTGCCGCGAGCGCGCCAATCACCGGCCGCGGCAGACGGTCATGGCGCGCGCATGGTCTGCTCGATAGCGCCGAAGAGGCTGTTGCCGGCGCGGTCGAACATTTCGATGCGGATGCGATCGCCGAAGCGCATGAACGGCGTCGCCGGCTTGCCGTCGCGCAGCGTTTCGACGACGCGCTGCTCGGCGAGGCAGGACGCGCCGGTCGAAGTGTCCTGGTTCGCGATCGTGCCGGAACCGACGATGGTGCCAGCGCTCAGCGGCCGCGTCTTCGCCGCGTGCGCGACGAGCTGGGCGAAGTTGAACTGCATGTCGACACCGGCTTCCGGTGCGCCGAACCACTGTCCGTTCAGATGCGTCGTCAATGCGAGGTGAACCTTGCTGTCCTGCCACGCATCGCCGAGTTCGTCCGGCGTCACGAACACCGGCGACAGCGCCGAACGCGGCTTGGACTGCAGGAAACCGAAGCCTTTCGCGAGCTCGTCCGGAATCAGGTTGCGCAGGCTCACGTCGTTGACGAGGCCGATCAGCTGGATGTGCGCGGCCGCCTGCTCCGGCGTCACCGCCATCGGCACGTCGTCGGTGACGACGACGACTTCCGCCTCGAGGTCGATGCCGTAGGCCTCGCTGGGCACCACGACCGGGTCGCGCGGGCCGTAGAAGCCGGCGCTCGTCGCCTGGTACATCAGCGGATCGACGTAGAACGACGCCGGCACTTCGGCGTTGCGCGCCTTGCGCACGCGCTCCACGTGCGGCAGGTAGGCGCTGCCGTCGACGAATTCGTAGGCGCGCGGCAGCGGTGCGGCGAGCAGCGCCGGATCGAGCGCGAACAGGCCGTCGAGCTTCGCCGCCGCAGCGCCGGCGACGGCGGCGTTGAGCCGTTCCGACAGCGCGTTCAGGCGCGGCGCGGCATGGCTCCAGTCTTCGAGCGCGCGCTGCAGGGTCGGCGCGATGCCGTCGGCGCGCACCGCGTGGGAAAGATCGCGGCTGACGACGATCAGTGTGCCGTCGCGACCGCCTTCTTTGAGGCTTCCGAGTTTCATGGACTGTTCTGCTCCGCTCGCGCCGCGTCAGCGCTGCTCAGGATGGAAGTGTTTCACGAGGCCCTGCCAGCAGTCGTAGTAGTCCTGCTGCAGCTGCGGCGAGGCGAGCGCCTGCGCCGTGGGACGGATGACCGCACGCGCCTCGAACATGAACGCCATGGTGTCGACGATGTGATCGGGCCTGGTCACGTCGGCGCGGCTCGCCTTCTCGAAGCTCGCCGCATCCGGACCGTGTCCGCTCATGCAGTTGTGCAGGCTCGCGCCGCCCGGCGCGAAACCGCCGGCCTTCGCGTCGTAGACGCCGTGGATCAGGCCCATGAACTCGCTCGCGATGTTGCGATGGAACCAGGGCGGACGGAACGTGTCCTCGGCGACCAGCCAGCGCGGCGGAAAGATCACGAAATCCATGTTGCCGACGCCCGGCGTGTCGCTGGGTGAGGTCAGGACCAGGAATATCGACGGATCGGGATGGTCGTAGCTGATCGAGCCGATCGTGTTGAAGCGCCGCAGGTCGTACTTGTACGGCACGTGGTTGCCGTGCCAGGCCACGACGTCGAGCGGCGAGTGACCGATCGCCGCGCGCCACAGCAGCCCCTGGAATTTTGCGATCAGCTCGAACTCGCCTTCGAGGTCTTCCCAGGCCGCGACCGGCGCGAGGAAGTCGCGCGGATTCGCCAGACCGTTCGAACCGATCGGACCGAGATCCGGCAGGCGCAGGTGCGCGCCGAAGTTCTCGCAGACATAACCGCGCGAAGGGCCGTCGGGCAGATCGACGCGGAAGCGGACGCCGCGCGGAATCAGCGCGATTTCCTGCGGCTCGACCTCGAGCACGCCGAACTCGGTCGCTATCGCGAGACGTCCCTGCTGCGGCACGATCAGCAGTTCGCCGTCGGCCGAATAGAAATAGCGGCCCTGCATCGCGCGGTTGGCCGCATACAGATGGATGGCGATGCCCGACTGCGCCGCCGCCGAACCGTTGCCCGCATAGGTCACGAGCCCGTCGACGAAATCGACGCCGTGCTGCGGCAGCGGCAGCGGATCCCAGCGCAGCTGGTTCGGCGTCGGCGGCGCTTCCTCGAACCGATTGTGGAAATGCGGCTGCTCGAACGCGGCGAACGGCTTGTGCATCGCCGACGGCCGCACGCGGTACAGCCAGCTGCGCCGGTTCGCGTGCCGCGGCGCCGTGAACGCCGTACCCGAAATCTGCTCGGCATACAGGCCGTACGGCACGCGCTGCGGCGAATTGCGGCCCTGCGGCAACGCGCCCGGCAGCGCTTCGCTCGCGTGTTCGTTGCCGAAGCCGGAAAGGTAGTTCGGAGCCATCGTTATCCGGAGGTGGGCGCAGCCCACAGTCGCCTGAATGTGCGCCGCCCGCGGCGGCGCGCGATTACAGCACGCCGCGACGCATCTGGTCGCGTTCTATCGATTCGAACAGCGCCTGGAAATTGCCTTCGCCGAAACCTTCGTTGCCCTTGCGCTGGATGATCTCGAAGAAGATCGGGCCGATCGCGTTCT
>CAMLSI010000038.1 GCA_946482585.1 uncultured Lysobacteraceae bacterium | reverse complement strand
GTGCGATTTCGCGCCGCATCGGCGCCGACCCGGCCGGGCTCACCGACGACGGCCTGCACCCGTCCGGTCTGCAATATTCGGACTGGCTCGAAACCCTGCTGCCACAGGCCCGGCGCGCGCTGTCATCGCGCTGACCCCGATCGGCAACGCAGCGGATACGTGCGCCGCCTAGTCTTGCTCCGGCCAGACTACCGGGGCGTGCCATGGAGCGCCTGCGTTTCCGCAGCATCTTCATTTCCGACGTTCACCTGGGCACGCGCGATTGCCGTGCCGATTTCCTGCTCGACTTCCTGCGCTCGACGCGCTGCGAACAGCTGTACCTCGTCGGCGACATCATCGATCTCGAAGCGATGGAACAGACGCCGTACTGGCCCGCGCGCCACAGCGAGGTACTCGCGGAATTTCTCGACATTGCCGCAAACGGTACGCAGGTCACCTACATTCCGGGCAACCACGACAGCCGCTTCCGCGGCATGGCCGGGCAGCGCATCGGCGCGGTCGACATCGCGCTCGATGCGGTCCATACGACCGCCGACGGCAAGCGGCTGCGCGTGAGCCACGGCGACGAGTTCGATCCGGACCATCAGGGCAAGACCTGGCTGACCTGGTTCGGCGACTACGCGTACTGGCTGATCTGCTTCGCCAACCGCTCGCTCAACGCGCTGCGCAAGCGCCTGAGGCTGCCCTACTACGCGCTGTCGATTCTCGCGAAGTCGCGCATCGGCAAGGCGCTGGCCTACATACGGCGCTACGAATCGCTCGCGACGACCCGGGCGCGCGAGCTCGGCCTCGATGGACAGATTTGTGGACACATCCACTTCGGCCATTTGAGCGAGCACGACGGCGTGCTCTACCTCAACGACGGCGACTGGGTCGAGCACTGTACAGCGCTGGTCGAACATGCCGACGGCACGCTGGAGCTCCTGCACTGGAGCGAGCGCCGCGCGGCGCTGATGCGCGCCGCGGCCGGCGAATCGCGTCCGCGGCCGGCACCGATACCGGCCTGGGCGCAGGTGCTCAGCGCACGCGGCTGAAGCCTGCGCACCGGCGGCACCGGCGGTCGCCGGCGCCGCCGATGGGTCGTCGCTACGGAATCTCGGTCACGTTGATCGTGACGATCGCCGTGACTTCGTGGCCGTGGTCGTCGGTGACGGTGTAGCGGATACGGCCCGGACCGTTCGTGCCGTGGTGGTGCTCGAAGCGGATCGTGCCGTTCGCGTTGATCGTCAGCGTGGCCTGATGCGGGCCGAGATTCTCCACGCTGATCACGCGCAGCAGGTCGCCGTCGGGATCGCTGTCATTCGCGAGCACCGGGATATCGACGCCGCCGCCCTTGAGCACGCCGATCATGTCGTCGAGCGCGACCGGCGGGCGGTTCGCGCCCGCGGCGACCGAGACCGTCACCTGCGCCGTCGCGCTGCCGCCGCGGCCATCGCTGACCACGTAGCTGAAGCTGTCGCTGCCCTCGAAGCCTGCGGCCGGCGTGTAGGTGACCGTGCCGTCGCTGTTGCGGACCGCGGTGCCGTGCGCCGGCGTTCCCACCGAAGCGATCGTGAGCGTATCGCCGTCGGGATCACTGTCGTTGGCGAGCACGCTCACACGCACCGGCGTCGCCGGCGGCGTCTGCGCCGTGTCGTTGGCCGCGACCGGCGGACGGTTGCCGCCGTCGCCGATCGTGATCGTCACGGTGGCCGTGTCGCTGCCGCCGAAGCCGTCGCTGATCGTGTACGTGAAGCTGTCGGTGCCGACATAGCCGGCCGCCGGCGTGTAGCTGACCTGCCCCGCGCTGAACGTGACCGTGCCGTGGGCCGGCGCTGACGTCCCCGTGATCGTCAGCGGATCGTTCTCGGGATCGGTGTCGTTGGCGAGCACGCCGATGCTCGTCGCCGCCGCATCGCGCGCGATCGACACGCTGTCGTCGACCGCGTTCGGCCCGGTGTTGGCGAACTGGCGCGGCCCCAGCGTCGTCGTCGTCGAGCTGCGTTCGAAACGATAGACGTCCACCGTGCGCTTGTGCTGCGCCGGATTACGCAGCGCGCGTTCGATCCAGGCCGCCGGTGCGGCGACCGGTTCGCGCCGCCATTCGACCGGCTGCGCCGGTTTCGCCGCGACCGCCGGCGTCGAGGTTTCCTCGATGGTCAGGAACTCGATGTCGACGCGGCGATTCTTCTGGCGGCTCGCCGGCGTATCGTTCGGGAACGACGCATTCAGTTCGCCCTCGCCGCGCGTGTCGACCTGATCGGCCGGCACGCCGCGCGCGACGAGATACGCCTTCGCGCTGGCCGCACGGCGTTCCGACAGCGCCTGGTTGTACGCGACGCTGCCGACGCTGTCGGTATGGCCGATCACGGTGATGCGGCTCACGCGCGCGCTGCCGTTGAGCTTGGCGAGCAGTTCATCGAGCGCGGCGACCGCGTCGGGACGCAGGTCGGACTTGTCGAAATCGAAGAACGCGTCGCCGTCGAGGCGTACGTCGTTGCGCACCAGGGTAGGCCGCGGCGTGTCGACGTTGTCGACCGCCGGCGGCACGCCGGCGACGGTCTCGTATTTGAACGGCGCGCGGGGCCGATAGCTCTGGCCGAATTCGTAGCGCACGCTGAGCCAGCCGCGCGTGTCGTTCTTGTCGATCTCGAAATCGCCGGACTTGCGCAACGCCTCGGCGTCGAGCGACACGCTCCAGCCGGTGTTGCGGATGTATTTGTCGACGCCGAGCGACACGGTGGTCTGGTCGGAACTGAACTTGCCCCGCTCGTAGTCGAGACCGCCGCGCAGCCGCCAGAGCGAGTCGTCGAAATAGCGACCGAGCCGCACGCCGATGCCTTTTTCGTACGGATGCTCGAACGCGTCCGTGACGACATTGATGGTCTGCGTCTGCGTGTAGGCATGCCCGTTCTGCACGCCGGTCAGCACCGAGGTCGTCGTGTCGGTGCGCGTGCCCGCGAACCGATTGCCGGTCAATGCGCCCGACAGATAACCGTCGATGAAGAAATCGTCTTTCTGGTAGCCGACGCCGAGCGTCGCCTTGCGGTCGTTCCAGATGTTCTGGTCCACGGCGACGAAGGCCTTGGCCACGCGCACGCTGTCGGGATCGTCGATCGTGTCCTGGCGCGTCTTGCCGCCGAGCAGCCAGTGATAGTCGAGCTGCACGCCGCCGGCGCCGTGCTCGGCGAGCCAGAGCTGCGCGATCCAGGCCGAATCGCCGTCGAAGCCGAAGATGCCCAGCGCTTCGCCGTTGACGTCGCCGTCGTCGTTGACGCCGAGGCTCACGCGCGCATTGGTGCCGACGTAAGTGATCGGGATGCTGGGATCGTTCGCCGGCGGTTGCGGCGCGCCGGGCTCCTGAGCATGAGCGGCCGCGAGGGCCAGGGAAATGCTCAGGGCGAGCAGCGAGCGACGCATAAGGGTTTCTCCCGATTCCATGGACGAGGCGGCAAAACGGCGGCGATTATCGCGCAGCGGCGAGCCGCAAACAGCGCGCGGCATTCGCCGGAAACGTGAAAACCTGCGCAAAGCGAACGGCGGAACCGTTCAATCCCGGATCAAGGGTCGCGGATCGGGCATCGCGGCCGCGTGCAGATGACCCGGGGCAGCGCCCCTTGGCAGCCGCAGCGGGCGTCCGCATATCGCGGGGGTTATCATTCGCGGCGCCCCGCCCGTTCCCGGAATCCCATGAATCTCGACCCCGCTCTCCGTTCGCGTATCGACTCGCTGCTGCAGCAGAACCGTATCGTGCTGTTCATGAAGGGCACGCGCACTGCGCCGCGCTGCGGCTTTTCCGCCGGCACGGCCGGCATCCTCAACGGCCTGCTCGACGACTACCTGTCGATCGACGTGCTCGCCGATCCGGAGATCCGCGAGGGCATCAAGGCCTACGGCAACTGGCCGACCATTCCGCAGCTCTATGTCGACGGCGAACTCGTGGGCGGCGCCGACATCGTCGCCGGCATGGCCAACAGCGGCGAGCTGCACGAGCTGCTCGGCCTGCCCAAGCCCGACCGTACACCGCCGCCGATCACGATCACCGATGCCGCGGCCGACGCCATGCGGGCCGGCCTCGCCGGCAGCGAAGGCGCCGCGCTGCACCTGAGCATCGACGCGCGTTTCCAGGCCCAGTTCTACCTGCGTGAAGCCGAAGGCCATGAAATCCGCGCCAGCGCGAACGGCATCGACATCCTCATGGACGCGACGACGGCGCAGCGCGCGCGCGGCATCGTGATCGACTGGGTCGACACGGTGCAGGGCAGCGGACTCTCGATCACGAACCCGAATGCGCCGCCGGCGGTGCAGTCGCTCGACGTGCGCGGCCTCGCGGCGCGGATCGCGCGCAATGACATCACCGTCATCGATGTACGCCCGGCGCCGGATCGCGCGCTGGCGCCGTTCGCCGGCGCGCAGGTGCTCGACGAGGACAGCATCGCGCGCCTGTCGGCACTGCCGAAAGATCAGCCGCTCGCGTTTCTGTGCCACCACGGCAATTCGAGCCGCAGCGCGGCCGAACACTTCCGCGGCCTCGGTTTCCGCCAGGTGTTCAACGTCGAAGGCGGCATCGATGCATGGTCGCGCGAAATCGACGCCGCGATCCCGCGCTACTGAGGTTTTTCCCGCCGCTTCGCTGCGGGAAAGCACGGGCATTGTGATGTTGCCGCAAATCGGATTTTGACTTCCCGCCGTGCCCGTCCCGGCACGGCGAATGCATGAGCCGCTGATATACTCGGCCTCAATCGGCCGCACCGGGCAACGCTAGCCGAGTCCGATGCGTCCAACCCGGAGTCAAGAAGGGGAGACAGTCGATGCGCGCAGCGGTAGTCGCAATCGCGATGGCGGTATTGCTCAGTGCCTGCGGCGGCGGGCGTGAACGGACGGCGGCTCAAGCCTGCGAGGCTGCCGTGAAGAACAAGCTCGCCGGCCGCACGTTCGAACTCAATCCCAGGGCGATGGCCGCGGCCGCGAAAGCCGAAGGCGGCACTATCCTTTCGCTGAACGCCGACATCGTCTTCGACAAGGGACTGACGTCCGAATACAAGCAGACCTTCGACTGCAAGGTCCGCTTCGAAGGCGACAAGGAACCGTCCGTGATCCTGCTCCAGTTCAACTGGAGCATGGACGACGTCAAGAAGAACTGATTCCGGCGCGCCGGCACCTGCCCGGCGGCGGGACGCCCCCGGTAACGCATGCTCGCGCCGGCGAGCGCGCGATCGGGGTTCACGCAGCCCGGCACGTCCCGATCGTGCGGTCGCCCATCGCGACCGCAGGCTACGCCGGATGTGGTGATCGACAGCGGGGCAGCGACGCGCCAAGCGCCGCCACCACCGTGCCGCTAGAAGCGCAGGTGCTTGACCGACTGCCCTTCGTCGCGGATTTCCTTGAGCGCGTCGATGCCGATGCGGATCTGCGCCTCGACGAATTCGCCGGTGACCTTGCGGTCGCTTTCCTCGGTCTTCACGCCTTCGGGAATCATCGGCTGATCCGACACCAGCAGCAGCGCGCCAGTCGGGATCTTGTTCGCGAAGCCGACACTGAACACCGTCGCCGTTTCCATGTCGATGGCCATGCAGCGCGTACGCCGCAGATAGGACTTGAACGCGTCGTCGTGCTCCCAGACGCGCCGGTTGGTCGTGTAGACCGTGCCGGTCCAGTAGTCGCGGCCGTGGTCGCGCACCGTCGAGGACACCGCACGCTGCAGCGTGAACGCAGGCAACGCGGGCACTTCGGGCGGGAAGTAGTCATTCGACGTACCTTCGCCGCGCAAGGCAGCGATCGGCAGGATCAGGTCGCCGAGCTGATTCTTTCTCTTGAGTCCGCCGCACTTGCCGAGGAACAGCACGGCGCGCGGCATGATCGCCGACAGCAGGTCCATGATGGTCGCCGCGGTCGGACTGCCCATGCCGAAGTTGATGATGCTCAACCCGTCGGCGTGGGCGCTGGGCATGGCCTTGTCGCGTCCGCGGACTTCAACGCCATGCCACCTTGCAAACAATTCCACATAGTTGCTGAAGTTGGTCAGCAGAACGTACTTGCCGAACTCCTCCAGCGGCACGCCGGTATAGCGCGGCAGCCAGTTGCTGACGATCTCGTTCTTGTCTTTCATGCTTTCCCCGTAGGTACCCGCGCGGCGGGACAGGGTTACCGGCGACGCCACGCCGGCGATGTTCTCGTTATAAGCCGCGCGATGATATCACGCGTGGCCGACGCGCCCGGCGCACGGCCGCAACGATCCGCGTCATAATCGCCGCGCGCGAACCTTGGGGGCGGGGTGTGCCATGGCAGCAGGCGCGATCGAGATTCATCGCCACGATTCGGCGCTGGGCGCCTGGGACGTTGCGATGCGCAGGCCGCATCCGGCGCTGCAGCCGCACGTCGCGCAGCTCTGGCACGGCGCCGGCCGGGTTTCCTACGAGCGCGACCGCATCCTGCCGCAGGCGCGCAGCTATCTGCTGATCAATCTCGGGCCGCCGCAGTACCTGTTCCTGCCCGGGCCGCCCGAACTGCGCGTCGTCTTCGACGACATCTGGTTCTCGGGCCTGCAGGAGGGTCCGATCGAAACCTCGGCGCCGCACGGCAGCGTACTGCTGGGTGTCGCATTCGGCGCGGGCGGCGCCGCGACCCTGCTGCCGTGGTCGCAGGCGGAACTCGTCAACCGCACGGGTCCTCTGCAGGACCTCGTCGGCAGTGCGGCGCTGCGCCTGCGCGAGCGCCTGCTCGATTGCGCGTCGGTCGCCCAACGACTCGATCTCGTCGAAGACTGGCTGCTCGATACCTGCGTGAGCGGCCGCAGCGTGCATCCGCTGGTGCATTGGACGCTCGCGCGCATCGGCCAGTCCGGCGGCTGCGTGCGCGCCGAGGAACTCGCGCGCGAAGCAGGCTGCAGCCGCAGATACCTCGGCGCCGTCGTCGGCCGCGCCGTCGGTCTGACGCCGAAATCGCTCGCGCGCATCTGTCGCTTCCAGCGCGCGATCGCACGCATCGGCACGACGCATGACTGGGCGCGACTCGCGACCGACTGCGGCTACTACGACCAGTCCCACCTGATCCGCGATTTCCAGCAGTTCTCCGGCCTCGCGCCGGCCGCGTTCGCGCGCAGCGCGCAGCCCGATCCGGGCAGCGTCGTGGTCAGATGACTTTTTTCCAATACCCGGCGCCGCCGGACCGCTAGCGTGATCCGCACTCAACCGACACAGGAGTCGTGCAATGCCGGAAATCAACTATTGGGCCGTGATCGCCGCCACCGTCGCGAGCTTCGTCATCGGCGGTCTGTGGTATTCGCCAGTGTTGTTCGGCAAGGCCTGGCAGCGCGAAATCGGCCTCAGCGACGAGGAACTCGCGCGCGGCAACATGGCGCGCATCTTCGGGCTGTCGTTCGTACTGAGCCTGCTCGCCGCGTGGATGTTCGCGATCTTCCTCGGCCCGCGCCCGCCGATGCAGCTCGGCCTCGGCGCCGGCTTCGCCGCGGGCCTGTTCTGGGTCGCGACGAGCTTCGGCACGAACTACCTGTTCGCGCGACGCAGCTTGAGGCTGTTCCTCATCGACGGCGGCTATCACACGCTGCAGTTCACGGCGATCGGCCTGATCCTCGGCCTCTGGCACTGATTGCGGAGCATCGCCATGCGCATCGAATGCAGATCGGACCACGCGCTCGACACAGTCGCCGCGGCGACCGGCAAAACGTTCACGCAATGGTTCGGCGAGATCGACGGCTGGGGCGGTGCCGCGCTCGGCCGCCGCGAGATCGGCCAGCGCCTGCTCGATACCTACAAGCTCGATCCCTGGTGGATCGCGACGATCAACGTCGAGTACGAGACCGCGCACGGCCTCGCGGAAAAAGACGGCCGCGCCAAGGGCTACACGATCTGCGCGACCAAGAGCGTCAAGGCCGCGCCGACCGAGTGCTACGACGCCTTCGCCAACACGACCGCGCTGAACCGCTGGTTCGGCCCGGATCACGAGCTGGCGTTCGCCGACGGCGGCAGTCTGCGCAACGGCGACGGCAACCACGCGCTGATCAAGAAAGTCAGCCCCGGCAAGACCATCAAACTGATCTGGCAGCAGATCGACGCGGCGCCCGACACGCCGGTGGAGATCAAGTTCGCGCCTGCGGGCGCCAAGACCACCGTGATGATCACGCACGAACGACTGCAGAACCGCGCCGACGCCGACGGAATGCGTCGTGCCTGGGGCGAAGCGCTGGACAGGCTCAAGCAGATGGTCGAAACGGACTGACGGCGGAAACCGCACGTGGCGCGAGCGGCGGCGCGTGCGACGATGCGCGCCGCCCTTCCGCTCCCGGAAACAGCCATGCACGTTCAGTGGTACTTCGATTTCATCTCGCCGTTCGCATGGCTGCAATTGCCGAAGGTGCTCGCGCTCCGCGCGCGCGCGACGGTGGAGCCCGTACCCATCCTGTTCGCGGCCGTGCTCGATACGCTGGGCCAGCTCGGCCCTGCGGAAATCCCGGGCAAGCGCGAATTCACTTATCGCTTCGTGCGCTGGCAGGCCGAGCGGCAAGGCGTGCCGCTGCGCTTTCCGCCGGCGCATCCGTTCAATCCGCTGCAGGCCTTGCGTCTGTGCATCGCGGCAGGCGCGCACTGGCACGCGGTCCAATCCATCTTCGCGCACGTCTGGGAACACGGTCGCGCGGCCGATTCGGTCGACGCGCTGCGCGACACGGCGGCGGCGCTCGGCATCGCCGATGTCGAGGCCGCGCTCGCGGCCGACGACGTCAAGCGGCAGTTGCGCATCAACACCGAACAGGCGCTCGCCCGTGGAGTGTTCGGCGTGCCGACCCTGCGCATCGGCGAGCAATCGTTCTGGGGCGACGACGCGACCGCGATGGCGCTCGACTATCTCGACGACCCGCGTCGTTTCGACGGCGACGAATACCGTCGGATCGCGACGCTGCCGCAGGCCGTGCAGCGACGCCGCTAGCGCTCCGCCGCCACGACGGAACACCCGGAACGCTCGTTCTTCCGACGGGCTCTTCGCCGCCGCGGCGAACGTGCGGCCGCGACGGCGCCCTCAGGCGAGCGCATCCCGCAGCGCCGCGAGCGCCTTCCGTACGGCCGCTGCATCCACATCGAGATGCGTGACCGCGCGCACCGTGCGTGCGCCCATTTCGCCCATGCGTACGCCGCGCTGGAGCAACTGCGCGCAGAGCTGCGCCGCGTTCACGCCCGGGCGCGTGACGTCGAAGTAGACGAGGTTGGTCTCCACAGTGGCCGCATCGATCGCGAGTCCGTCGATCTGTGCGATGCCCCGCGCCAGCGCCGCGGCGTTGGCGTGATCGTCGGCGAGCCGTGCGACGTGATGATCCAGCGCGTAGTCGCAGGCCGCGGCGATGATGCCGCTCTGCCGCATCGCACCGCCCCACCGCAGCTTGAGCCGGTTCGCTTCGCGGATGAATTCCGTGCCGCCGGCGAGCACGGCGCCGCCGGGCGCGCCGAGCCCCTTGGAAAAATCGATCCAGACCGAATCGTAGTCGCGCGCATAGTCGGCGGCGGCGATGCCGGTCGCGACGACGGCATTGAGCAGGCGCGCGCCGTCCATGTGCGTGGCCAGGCCATGCGCGTGCGCCGCCGCGGCGACCTCCGTCAGCTGAGCGAGCGGCCAGATCGCGCCGCCGCCGAGATTCGCGGTCTGCTCGACTTCGACGAGACGCTGACGCGGCGCATACGGCCGGTCGGGTCGCAGCGCCGTCGCCAGTTGTGCCGCGTCGAAACGGCCGCGATCGCCGGAGAGCGGGGTCAGCATGACACCGGCCAGCGCGGCCGGACCGCCGCCCTCGAATCCGATCAGGTGCGAGGTCCGGTCGCAGATCACTTCGTCGCCGGGGCGGCAATGCACCGCCAGTGCGATTTCGTTGCACATCGTGCCCGAGGGCAGGTACAGCGCGGCCGGCTTGCCGAGCAGTTCGGCGCAGCGGGCGACGAGGCGGTTCACGCTCGGATCTTCGTCGGCGCGCTCGTCGCCGACGTCGGCGTTGGCCATCGCGGCACGCATGGCCGCGGTCGGCCGGGTCTTGGTGTCGCTGAAGAAATCGACGAAGTCGGGCATGGGAGACGATCCGCGGCGGAAAGTGTCAAGCATTGCGGCAGGCGCCTCGTCCCGCAAGCGAAGCGGCGGCGTAGAATCGATGGTCCATGACTACCCTGTCCCGCTTCGTCCTGATCGCCGCCGCGTGCGCCAGCACCGGCACGGCAGTTGCTGCCTCGAACACGGGTTATCGCTGCACCGACGCCAATGGCGCGGTCTCGTTCCAGGACAAGCCCTGTCGCGGCGACCAGCAGAGCCGCTCGTTCGAATACGAACGCAACCCGCCTCCGCCGCCCGAAGACGCAGAACCCCAAACGGCGGACGCATCGGCCGAACCGGCCGCACCACCCGTCGCGACGCGTCCGGAGCCACCGGCGATGCCCGCGCCGCCCCCGCCGCGGCCTCCGGTGCCGGTGCTGTTCCGCTGCGTGCGTGCCGACAACGACAAGATCTATTTCAGCGAAACCGGCGACACGCCGCCCTACCGTGTTCCGGCCGGCGTCGTCGGTCTGCCCGGCAGTCCGCTGCGCGACAACGCGCATGTCTCGGCGCCCGAACTCAACCGCCCGCCCGTGGCCGACGGCAGCGGCGAGAACGCCATCGCCACCGCCTATGTCGAAGTGCGCGATCGCTGCGAGCAGCTCGTGCCGGCCGAAGCCTGCCGCGCGCTGCGCGGCCAGCTCGACGAGAACCTTTCGCGCCAGCGCGGCGCGACGCGTGACGAACGCGCCGGTCTCGCCGGCCAGGCCCGCACCCTCGCCGACAAACTCGCAGGCTGCTGACGCGAATCCGCGCAAAGCGAGGCAATGCGAGCCGCCATGCGGCTCGCAGCGTTTCATCCACACGCTTTTCCGCACGGTTGTCCACAGCGGCTGTGGATAAGATATCGGGTAATTATTGCTTTTTACCCAATTAAAAAATTAAACGCACTCGACGCGCGACTGCGCAAACTTTGCGCAAAGCGTGCGCGAGCCGCGCCGCTGCTCGCGATGCGGCGCTTGTGCACAGACTTGTTACCACGCTTGTCCACAGGCCCTGTGGATAGCGAACCGCACCCTGGCGAAAACTTGCGCAAAGCGAGCGGAACCCAGACGCCCCAAGGCCTGCAGCGTTTCATCCACAGGCTTGTTACGGGGGGTTTCCACAGCTGCTGTGGATACGCGAACGCGGTCGCAACGGCTGCGACGATCGCGGTTGTCCACAGCGGGCCCTCGGGGCTCGACGAAACATACGCCGCGCGCTGCCGAAACGGCGCTTGACCAAGTCTTGCGCAAAGCGTGCGCGAGCGAGGCGCCGCAAGGGCTGCAGCGATCCATCCACAGACTTGTGCGCGCGGTTCCACAGCAGCTGTGGATACGCGGCAACCGCTGGCCCGTTGCCGTTACGGCATCAACTGCAACGGAGGACGCGGCGCGAAACGGCGCTCGTGATCGAGCAACCAGCGCTTGGTCGGCAGGCCGCCGCCGAAGCCGGTCAGGTTGCCGTCGCTGCCGATCACGCGATGGCAGGGTACGACGATCGGCAGCGGGTTCGCGCCATTGGCGGCACCGACCGCGCGGCTCGCATTCGGCCGGCCGATGCTTCGCGCGAGTTCGCCGTAGCTCACGGTCTCGCCGAGCGGAATCGCGCGAAGCGCGTTCCAGACGTCGTGCTGGAACGCGGTGCCCTGCGCATCGCAGGCGAAGTCGAAGTCCATGCGCTCGCCGGCGAAATAGGCACGGAGCTGCGCGACCGCGTCGGCAAGCCGTTCGTCGTCGCGTCGCAGGCCGAATTCGGGCATGACGACCCTGCCGTTGCGCGGAAATTCGATGCGCCGCACGCCACGTACGCTGGCGATCAGCAACAGCGGGCCTATCGGCGTTTCCGCCGTGTCGTAGGTCAGTTCGTCGTCGTGCATGATCGGTCTCCTTCGGTCGCGCCGGCCGTCACGCCGCGCGCCAGAGCAGCAGTACCGCATAGGCGCGGAACGGCCGCCACGGCTGGCTCGCCTGCTCCAGTTCCTTCGCGCTCAAGGTCGTGCCGGGTCGCAACACCTTGCGCAGCACGATGTCGCCGGCCGGGAACGCGTCGGCGTCGCGCAACGCACGCATGGCCATGTAGTGCGCGGTCCAGTCGCCGATGCCGCGCACCGCGGTGCAGCGCGCGACGAAGCGAGCGGGCGTCTGCGCCGGATCGAAATCGACCTCGCCGCGCGCGACCGCCCGTGCGAGCGCGCGCAGGGTTGCGATGCGCGCGCCGGTCAGGCCCAGTCCGTCCAGGTCGGCGTCGACGAACGCCGCCGCATCCGGAAACAGGCTGTGGCACGGTTCGTCCTCGGCCGCCCCGGCGATGCGCTGCGCATGCCGCGCGACGATGCGTGCCGCGATCGTGCGTGCCGCCGCGACCGTGATCTGCTGACCGAGCACGGCGCGCACGCCGAGCTCGAATCCGTCCCAGCACCCGGGTACGCGGATGTCGCCGTGTTCGCGCATCAAGGGCCCCAGCCGCGCATCGCGCGCGAAGCAGCGCCGTATCCGTGCCTGCGGCGCGTCGAGATCGAACAGCGTGCGCAGACGCGCCTGCACGAGACCAGCCGCACCGGCCTGTGGATGGCGGACCTCGACCGAACCGGTCGCGAGATCGGCTTCGAACCAGCCCGGCGCACCGGCGAACGCGAAACTGCGCCGGTAGCGCGAGCCCGCGACGTGCTCGACCCCGGGAATGGCGCGGCGCACGAAGAAACCGATGACCGCCTCGGCCGGATAGCGCGGCGGCAGCGCCAGATCGAAACGCGAGGCGTGCATCGCCGCAGTCTCGCCCGCAGGCGCCGCTTCGTCCATCCGCTTCATGTTCAGAAACCGTAGCGCAGGAAGCCGCCGTCGACGGCGATGCATTCGCCGCTGACGTAGCTCGCCGCCGGCAGGCAGAGGAACGCGACCGCGGCTGCGACCTCCTCGGGTTCGCCGATGCGCTGCAACGGCGTGCGCTCGAGCACTTCCTCAAGGTATTCGGGATCGGCCAGCGCGGCCTCGGAGCGCTGCGTCCGGATGTACCAGGGCGCGACCGCGTTGACGCGGATGCCGTCGCCGGCCCATTCGCAGGCGAGATTGCGCGTGAGCTGATGCAGCGCGGCCTTGCTCATGCCATAGGGCGACCCGGTACGCACGTGGGTGAGGCCCGATACCGAACCCACGTTCACGATCGCCGCGGCGCCGTGCTCGGCGAGCTGTGCGTGCGCGAGCCGGCACAGCTCGAACGCGCTGAACACGTTGGTCTCGAACAGCGCGCGGTATTCGTCCTCGCTGTACTCGAGCGTCGGCTTGCGCTGATTCGTGCCGACGTTGTTGACGAGCAGCGACAGGCTGCTGCCGCGATCGGCGATCCAGTCGAACAGCTCCAGCCGCTGTTCGCGCTCGGCCATGTCGCCGGCGAAGGCGGCGATGTCCTGATCCGGAAACTCGTCGGCGAGTTCCTCGCGCACACTGTCCAGGTGCGCTTCGTCGCGCGCGACCAGCAGCACGTCAGCACCGAGCAGCGTGAGCTCGCGCGCACAGGCCAGGCCTATGCCCTTGCTCGCGCCGGTCACGAGGGCCGTACGCCCGTCCAGTCGCCAGCGTGATGCGGTCGTCATTGCGGCAAGCTCCGCCTTGTTGTCGAAGGGATCGGGGCGCAGACTTTAGCGCAGCCTTTCGCCGGAGATCCCCTGATGCGCGCGCTCGTTCTCGCTGTCACCCTGCTCGCGCTCGCCGGCTGCACCGGCGACGACAAGCCCGCCGCACAGACGCCGCCGCCGAAACAGACGACCGTGATCGACCCGCAGCTCAAGGCGCTGGAGCGCGCCAAGGCGGTACAGGACCAGGTCGACGCGCAGAAGGCGGCCACCGACGCCAAGCTGCGCGAAGCCGAAGGTCAATGATCGCAACCCCGCGTCGCCGGCTGCCGGTTGCCGCGAGGCGTTCGGGTACCATCGCCGCGTCCGCCGGCCGCGCCGGACCGCACTGAATCACGCGTCTACGCGGTCTTCATGACGAGACGGATGCGATAGCGCGCGCCGGACGATCCACTCGCCGGCGACGCGACAGGCCAGCCCTCGAGGAGAAACGCAGATGCTTTGGCAGAAAGGTCGACGCAGCGACAACGTCGTTTCCGCAAGCGGCGGCGGCGCGCGCCGGTTCGGCGGCGGTCCCGGACTCGGCATCGGCGGCATCGTCGTCGTCGTGCTCATCAGCTGGGCTCTCGGCAAGAATCCGCTGGAAGTACTTTCGCTGCTGATGCAGGACGGCGGCGGTCCCGCGCCGCAGACGCAGACCCAGCAGGCGCCGGCATCCACGCAGACCAACGAATTCGTGCGCGCCGTGCTCGGCAGTACCGAAGACGTCTGGAAACAGATCTATTCCTCGGCGGGCGGGCGCTATCAGGAACCGCGCCTCGTGCTGTTCCAGGGCGGCGTGAGCTCGGCCTGCGGCATGGCGAATTCGGCGGTCGGCCCGTTCTACTGCCCGGGCGATCAGCAGGTCTATCTCGACACGAGCTTCTTCGACGAACTCGAAACGCGGTTCAAGGCCAGCGGTGATTTCGCGCGCGCCTACGTGATCGCGCACGAGGTCGGCCATCATGTGCAGAACCTCATGGGCGTGATGCGCAAGACCGAGGAACTGCGTCGCCGCGGCGCGCCGATGGAAGGCGCCGAGGGTCTGTCGGTGCGCCAGGAACTGCAGGCCGACTGTTTCGCCGGCGTCTGGGCAAACCTCGCGCAGAAGCAGTTGCAGTGGCTCGAACAGGGCGACATCGAATCGGCGCTCGCGGCCGCTACGGCGATCGGCGACGACCGGCTGCAGAAGCAGTCGCGCGGCTACGTCGTTCCCGACTCCTTCACCCACGGCAGCTCGGCGCAGCGCGTGCGCTGGTTCCGCACCGGCCTCGAACGCGGCGACATCAACGCCTGCGACACGTTCGCGACGCAGCAGTTGTAAGACAGGGATTCGAACGCACTCCGGCGGCGCGGCTGTCGCGCCCTGCCGCTCGCGCTCATCGCCGCACCGGGTACCTGCGCGGCATGCGGAAATCCGGAGGGACCCGCACCGGCGACGCGTGCTGCTGCAGTGGGGGGGTGACTGCCGGGGGGCGACCTGAGGGGAGGTAGTCGCGGGCACGGGGTCATCGGTGCGGGTCCGATCTTTCAATACGGAATCCGGCCGGGCGTGCTATCACGCGCGACTTTGCCAAACCGACCGTCCGATCAGGAACTGGGCGATCCAATAGCTCGCGAGCACCCAGAGCGCCGCCGCCGGCACTGGCGCGTGGAAGCGGTCGATCGCGAGCAGCGCATCGGAAACGACGAAGCTGAAACCGCCGCAGCCGGCGAGAACCGTGCCGGTCGTACGGCGCTCGATCGCGACCGTCGCCGCCTGCGCAGCCATCGCGGCGAGCGCGATCACATAGACCACGACGGGCACGCGCAGCGCGTCCGGCAGGCTGGGCCAGAGCAGTGCGAGCACCGGCGCGGCCAGGACGGCATAGGCGAGCCAGGGCCAGCGCAGCGGCCAGAGCGACCGTCGCCGCGTGAATGCGAACAGATAGGCCAGATGCGCGACGAGAAAGCTCGCGAGCCCGGCGACGAACGCGTCGAACGGCAGCATCAGCCAGATATCGCCGAGCGTCGAGGCGAACAACCCGAACAGCACGGCGCGGCGATAGCGCGGATCGGCATCGACGGCGCACCAGACCAGTGCCGCGATCGTCAGCGTCGCCAACGGTTTACCGATGTAGTGCAGCGCGCGCAGGTCCGGCAGCAAGGCGCCGAGGATGGCGAGCACGGCGGCGACCGCGACGGCGACGGTCCAGCGATGCGACGGTACGGCGTTCGCGGACGGCAGGTTCGGCATCGACGGTTCCGGGCAGGCGGCGGCGCAGCGTAGCGGCGGCACGATGTTGCCCGCAATGTGAATTCGCGCAAGCGCGGCCTGCGCGCAGACCGCACAATGACAGCTATTCACGCCCGGCGACGTCTGAATGTCGTGCCGCTTCGTCGCTACCGGAGGTTCCATGCTGCGTCTTCTACTTTCCTTCTGCCTGCTCGCCGTCGCCGCTTCGGCAACCGCCGACGACACCGTGTTCGCGTCGAGCTTCGAGAAACGCTGGGTCGCCGGCTACCACGTCGGCTACCAGCGCGACCTGTATCCGATTGCCGAAGTGGATTTTTCCGCATTGACTCATCTCGTCGTCGGCCGCGTGACACCGAACGCGAACGGCACGGTCAACACGCATTTCGACATCGACAACGTCAACGGCCCGATCTGGGCGCAGCAGGCCTCGGCCGCGGCACATGCGGCCGGCGTCAAGGCGATATTGATGGTCGGCGGTGCCGGCGAGTACGCCGGCTGGGTCGGTGCCGCGTCGCCGGCCAATCGCGCGACCTTCGTGACCAACCTGCTGGCGGCCATGGACAACCTCGGTTTCGACGGCCTCGATCTCGACTGGGAGCCGATCCAGGCCGGCGACGAACCGAACTTCCTCGCGCTCGCGCAGGCGCTGCGCACGCAGCGTCCGACTATCGTGCTGACGGTGCCGGTCGGCTGGATCAACGCGAATTTCTCGAACACGCCGAATCCGTTCTTCCGTTCGATCGCACCGCTGTTCGACCAGATCAACATCATGAGCTACGACATGGCCGGCGACTGGGACGGCTGGCAGAGCTGGCACAGCTCCGCGCTCATGGGCGCGGCGGGCAATACGCCCAGCTCGGTCGAGACCAGCGCGGATTTCTATCTGCGCTCCGGCGTGAAGCGCTCGCGGCTCGGCATCGGCGTTCCGTTCTACGGCACCTGCTGGCGCAACGTCAGCGCGCCGCGGCTGTTCGGCGGCACCGTGGTCGCGAGCGACAACCTGCTCAGCTATCGCAACATCATGCGCGACTACTACAGCGCGCCGCGCTATCAGTGGGACGCGGCCGCGGCGATGGGCTATCTCGGCTCGCCGGCTGCATTCGGGCCGCAGCAGTGCAATTTCCTGTCGTACGACGACGAAGCCTCGATCGCTGCAAAAGGCGCCTGGGCGCGCCGCAACGGCATCGGCGGCACCATCATCTGGACGATCGGCCAGGGCCACATCCCGGAACGCCCGGCAGGCCAGCGCGATCCGCTGCTGCAGGCCATCAAGGGCGCCTTTC
>CAMLSI010000037.1 GCA_946482585.1 uncultured Lysobacteraceae bacterium | reverse complement strand
CGTTCTTGACGCGCAGCATGTCGAGCACCGGGATGCCTTCGGTGATCGCGACGATGACCTTGATGCCCGCGTCGGCGGCTTCGAGGATCGCGTCGGCCGCGAACGGCGGCGGCACGAAGATCATCGACGCGTCGGCACCGGTTTCGTCGACCGCGTCCTGCACGGTGTTGAACACCGGCAGACCGATGTGCTGCGTGCCGCCCTTGCCCGGCGTCACGCCGCCGACGAGCTTGGTGCCGTAGTCCACGGCCTGCTCGGAATGGAACGTGCCCTGCTGGCCGGTGAAGCCCTGGCAGATCACCTTGGTGTTCTTGTTGATCAAAACGCTCATGGCTTCTATTCCTTACGCTACGGCCGCGACGGCTTTCTGGGCCGCATCGTTGAGGTCGGTCGCCGGGGTGATCTTCAGACCGCTGTTGGACAGCAGCTCTCTGCCTTTTTCCACATTGGTGCCTTCCAGGCGCACCACGACCGGGATCTTGACGCCGACTTCCTTGACCGCGGCGATGATGCCTTCGGCGATCATGTCGCAGCGGACGATGCCGCCGAAGATGTTGACGAGGATGGCCTGCACCTTGTCCGACGACAGGATCAGCTTGAACGCCTCGGACACACGCTCCTTCGTCGCGCCGCCGCCGACGTCGAGGAAGTTCGCCGGTTCGCCGCCGGCGAGCTTGATCACGTCCATCGTCGCCATCGCGAGGCCGGCGCCGTTGACCATGCAGCCGATGTTGCCGTCCATCGTGACGTAGTTGAGGTTGTGCTTGACCGCGACCGCTTCGGCCGCGTCTTCCTGCGATTCGTCGCGCATCGCGGCGAGCTTGGGATGGCGGAACTCGGCGTTGTCGTCGGAGTTGACCTTGCCGTCGAGCGCCATGAGGTCGCCGGAGCCGACGATCGCGAGCGGATTGAGCTCGACGAGCGCGAGGTCCTGCTCGTTGAACAGCTTGTACAGGCCCAGCATCATCTTGGTGAGCTGGGTCACGTGCTTGGCCGAGAGGCCCAGCGCGAAGCCGAGCTTGCGGCACTGGTACGGCTGGAGGCCCTGCACGTAGTTGACGTCGAGGGTCTGGATCGCGTCGGGCGTTTCCTCGGCGACCTTTTCGATCTCGACGCCGCCCTCGGACGACGCGATGAAGGTCACGGCCTTGGTCGAGCGATCGACGAGCACCGACAGGTAGAGTTCCTTGACGATGTCGTTGGCTTCGGAAATCAGCACGAGGTTGACCGGGAGCGCGCGGCCCGCGGACTGGTAGGTTTCCATGTTGCGGCCGAGCATGCCGGCTGCAGCGGCCTTGACCTCGTCCAGCGACTTGCAGAATTTGACGCCGCCTGCCTTGCCGCGGCCGCCGGCGTGGATCTGGGCCTTGACCATCCACTGTTCGCCACCGAGCGCCTTGGCCGCTTCGACGGCGGCCTCCGGCGTAGCGGCGACCTTGCCGGCCGGTACGGCGATGCCGTACTCGGCGAACAGTTCTTTGGCCTGGTACTCGTGGAAGTTCATGCGAACACCTTGCGGGAAATGGAACGGATTGCTGGACGAGGAAACCTCTGCCGACGCATGGCGCCGACGCCTGCAGGTTTCCCGGTTGCTGCGCGACGGAGCGGCGGAGCGCGCCCCGGGCAGAATGGGCGCGTATTTTGAGGAAAGGTGGTCGCAAAGGAAAGCCTGACGTACCCGACCTTGGGCTAGGCGACCGCCGCGGTCAGCCCCGCCGGACCTTGCCAAGGCGCGGAAAACTCGCGACGCTCCGGCCCCATGGGCACTGTCGCACGGCCGCGCAGCATCATTTCCGTGGGGTCCGCCACGACCGGGGAGACGACCCGGCGCGAGCTCTATTTCTTCAACCTGTTTCGCATACTGCAAGCCTGCATCTATGCCGGCCTCGCGTTCAGTCCGCTCGCGATCGCGTGGCTGGACCTGCGTTTTCCGCTGGTCGGCCGCGTCAACGCGCTGCTGTACATGGCGTTCGCGACGATCCTGTTCCTGCGCAACGAGCACGTACTGACGCGTGTCGTGCCGATGATCACCCTGGCCGTGATCTTCGACATCGTCGCGGCCGTCGTCGCGATCGCCAGCATCCGCGAGCCGCAGTCGGGCATCGCGATCCTCCTGATGTTCAACATCGGCGCCGGCGCGCTGCTCCTGCCGCAGCGGCGGGCCGGTCTGCTCGCGCTGTTCGGCGCGATCGCGCTCGCGCTCGGCGTGACGGTCGTGCGCGCCTACGACTCGAGCTACGAAATCGGCCCGCTCGAGTCGATCCTGTTCGGCACGGCCTACCTGGCCTCGTACGGAATGTTCAACGTCCTCGGCAAGCAGATGCGCGCGACCGAGGCGCTCGCCGAACAGCGCGGCACCGACCTTGCGAACCTCTCGCAGGTCAACGACATGATCATCCGCCGCATGAAGACCGGCGTGCTCGTCGTCGACGATGCGAACCGCATCCATCAGATCAACGAGTCGGCCTGGATGCTGATCGGCCGACCGAAGCCCGACCTGCGCGACCTGGGAACCGTCGCCCCCGAGCTGTCGCGCCGGCTCTACCACTGGCGCACGACCGGCAAGACCGACACGCGCGCCGTCGCGCTGGCCGAAGACGTGCCCGAGGTGCTGCCGAGATTCACGCGCCTGTCGCCGAACGAGGCGACGAACGTGCTGATCTTCCTCGACGATACTTCGCTCGTCTCGCGCCGCGCCGAGGAACTGACCCTCAGTTCGCTCGGCCGCCTGTCGGCGTCGATCGCGCACGAGATCCGCAACCCACTCGCGGCGATCAGCTATTCCGCCCAGCTGCTCGCCGAATCCGAGGACCTCGTCGAGGCCGACAAGCGCATGGTCGAGATCATCAACAACCACTGCGCGCGCGCCAACGACGTCGTCGAGAACATCCTCCAGCTGTCGCGGCGCGAGCGCTCGCGGCCCGAGCTCGTCGACGTCAACGCCTGGGTCACCAACTTCGTCGAGGAATACAAGGCCAGCAACGACCTTGCCATGGACCAGCTGCGTGCGGTGACGCAGCCGCGCCTCATCGACGGGCTGTTCGACCCGCAGCAGCTGCAGCAGGTCGCCTGGAACCTGGTCCAGAACGCGATCCGCTACGGCCGCCTGCCCGGCGAGCCGGCGCGCGTCGCGGTCATCGCGCGCATGCTCGGCGACAAGGGGCCTCCGGTGGTCGAGGTCGTCGACCGCGGCCCGGGCATACCGCCCAAGGTCGCCTCGCAGATTTTCGAACCGTTCTTCACCACCCACGAATACGGAACCGGGCTCGGGCTCTACCTCGCGCGCCAGCTCTGCGAGGCCAACCAGGCTGCCTTGGAGTACGTTCCGGTCGCCGGCGGCGGCAGTTGCTTCCGCATCACGCTCGTCACGCAGATGAGCGCGACGCCGCCCCGCAAGTGACGCGGCGTCTTTACCCGTGCGGGCGCGCGCATTACCCTGCCGGGACAGGGGCGGACGGCAGGCAGGATTGCACACGCGATGAGCAGACAAACCGCTCTGGTGATCGATGACGAACGCGATATCCGCGAGCTGTTGACGATCACATTGGGCCGCATGAATCTCGACGTGACCACGGCCGGCAGCGTCGGCGAGGCGAAGCTGCGTCTCGCCGAGCGCAAGTTCGACCTCTGTTTCACCGACATGCGCCTGCCTGACGGTTCGGGCCAGGAAGTCATCGAACTCGTCGCGCGGCAGTACCCGGAAATGCCGATCGCGATGATCACCGCGTACGGCAACGTGGACGCCGCGGTCGTCGCGCTGAAGGCCGGCGCGTTCGATTTCGTGTCCAAACCGGTCGACCTCGCCATGCTGCGCCGGCTCGTGCAGACGGCGCTGCGGCTCGGCGACGAACGCCGCAGCGGCACGACCGCGACCGAGAGCAAGCTCATCGGCGATTCGCCCGCGATGGAACAGGTGCGCGCGACGATCGCCAAGCTCGCGCGCAGCCAGGCCCCGGTCTACATCAGCGGCGAATCGGGCGTCGGCAAGGAACTCGTCGCCCGCCAGATCCACGAACTCGGCCCGCGCGCGAGCGGCGCGTTCGTACCGGTCAATTGCGGCGCGATTCCGTCAGAGCTGATGGAAAGCGAGTTCTTCGGCCACAAGAAAGGCAGTTTCACGGGTGCACACGCGGACAAGGACGGCCTGTTCCAGGCGGCGCACGGCGGCACGCTGTTTCTCGACGAGGTCGCCGAATTGCCGCTGCACATGCAGGTCAAGCTGCTGCGCGTGATCCAGGAAAAATCGGTGCGTCCGATCGGCGGGCGCGGCGAGGTGCCGATCGACGTACGCATCCTCTCAGCGACACACAAGAACCTCGCGCGCCTGGTGGAGCTGGGCCAGTTCCGCCAGGACCTGTTCTACCGCATCAACGTGATCGAGCTGCGCGTGCCGCCGCTGCGCGAACGCAAGGACGACATTCCGAAGCTCGCGGGCCGCGTGCTCGAGCGGCTCGCGCGCGACCACGGAACGAGTCCGGCGCGGCTCAAGCCCGAAGCGCTGGCCGCACTCCTCGCCTACGGCTACCCGGGCAACGTGCGCGAACTCGAGAACGTGCTCGAGCGCGCGGTCGCGCTCTGCGAAAACAACGTGATCGAAGTCGACGATCTGCAACTGATCCAGCAGCTGCACGGCCGCAGCGCGAGCGAGGGCGCGCCCGTCAGCGCACCGCCGCCGCTGTCCGTCGCCGCCGCCGCCGATCTCGCGGGCGACGACGACGATGACGGCCAGCCGCAGGGGCTCGACGATTTCATCAGCAACATCGAACGCGAGACGATCATGAAGGCGCTCGTCGAGACGCGCTACAACAAGACGGCCGCCGCGAAGAAGCTCGGCATCACGTTCCGCGCCCTGCGCTACAAGCTCAAGAAGCTCGCGATCGACTGAGCGGCAGGCGCCGCCCCGCTACTCCGCCGGAAACCGCGGCGGCGCATCGCTGGCGATGGCGTTGCGCAGCCGCTGCAGGCGCGTCGTTTCCCGGCCGAAGCGATTCGCGCTCTCGATCACCGCGATGTCCTTCTTCGCCTCTTCCTTGCGTCCCATCGCGATCAGCAGCTCGGCGCGGTTCTGGCGGAACTGCGTGTTCCGCGGACGCAAGGTCACGGTGTCGTCGAGCAGCCGCAAGCCCAGCTTGGGATCCGACAGCTGGTTGATCGCATAGCTGGCATAGATCGTCAGCACTTCGGGAGACGGCGGCTCGTGCGCGAGAGCAGCGCCGAACAGGCTGATCATCTGCCGTTCGTCGAAGCGACATTCGTTGCGCCGCACGCACGAAAAAACGGCGAACAGGGCGGCATTGTCGCTGACGTCAGGTGGTGCCGCACGCAGCTTCGCATAGAAGCTGTCCCACCATTCCTGACGCACCGGAACGTTCGCGCGCGACGCGAGGATCAGCAGCGCCTGTTCGGGCAAGGTCGTCGCGTTGGGCACTTTCGCGGCACGTTCCAGCGCCTCGAACGCGCCGTCCGTGTAGTTGGTCGATCCGGGATTCGCGTGGGCCAGCACGATATAGGTGCGGCCGAGCTCGTAGCTGGCCCGGGGCGACTGCGGCCGGCGCTGCGCTTCCGCCGTCGCGAGACTGAGCGGATGGCTCCACTCGAGCGCACGCTTGAACGTCGTCGGCACGAACAGCGCGAGCAGTACGACGGCGAGCGCGCTGCGGATGAAGGGCATCGCATGGTCGCTGCGCCGCACGACGAGTTCGCTGCCGACAGCGAGCAGCAGGCCGTAAGAGGAGAAATAGTTGCGGTGCTCGTAGGCGAGATCGAGCGGCAGGAACGTGGCGGTCAGCGGCTGCGCCGCGAAGAACAGCAGGATTCCGAGCGCAACGAAGGGACGCCGCTTACGCTGCGCGACGGCGAACACGGCGAGCGCGAGCAGCCCGAACAGCGACAGCAGGGTCGATATGGGATTGAGCAGACTCTTGGAAACGGCGATGTCGTCGTGGTAGAGACCGAGCTCGGACAGGCGCGGCAGCAGGGTCCACTCGACATAGCCGGCGACAACGCGCAACTGCGTCAGCAGCCGCTCGCCCAGCGTGAACGGACGCGTGGCATAGATCTCGGCGTTGCCGAACTTCCACCAGAGGAACAGGCCGCCGAGCACCGCCGGCAGCCACAGCACCACGACGAAATAGCGTTGCATCGCACGCCGCTCGCGCGCCGCACCGCCATCACTCGCCGGCGCGAGGAGCAGCACTTCGATCAGGAACGCATACAGCACGGCCAGCGCCGCGGACTCCTTGACGAGGAGCCCTGCGAGCACGAGCAGCGGCACGTGCACGGCGAGCGCGCGGCTGAGCGGGCGGGCGCCGCCGCCGAGGCGATAGTTGCAGTAGACGATCAGCGCCAGAAACACGAAGGTGTGTGAAAGACTCTCCATCCGCTGCACGACGTAGAGCACCGGCGTGAAATTGATCGGCGCCAGCAGCCATGCCGCCGCGACGAATGGGGGCAGCCAGAAGTAGTCGCGCGATGCGCTGGCATCGGCGCGGCGCTCGCAGGCGGTCACGAGCAACTGCGTCAGGCGATACAGCAGTGCGCCGTTGAGCAGATGGATCGCGAGATTCAGCACCTTCATCGGCAGCGGATCGAGACCGCTCGTCGCCAGGTTCGCGATGAACGACACCATCGCGAGCGGCCGCTGGATGTCACTGGAGGCCGACGAGAAGATCGCAGCCGCAAGGCCACCGGGGCCGTTGGCGAAACCGAGCAGTACGCCGTTGTCCACGATGTTCGGGAAATCGTCGAAGACGAAACCGCCTTTGAGCCCGACCAGATAGACGGCTGTCGTCGTCAGCAGCGCCAGCAGCAGCCAGATGCGCTGGCCGGACCACGCGCGGAAGCCCTCGCTCATCGGATCCCGTCTCCGGACGGTTGCGGCCGGCACGACGCCGGATCGCCGCCGGCCGTGCGAATGTCGTCGAGGATCACGTCGCGCAGGTGCGCGAATTCCGTCGGCCAGTAGTTCTGCCGGCGCAGCAGCAGCTGGTGCAGCATCGGCATGCCGGGGCGCGGCGCGGCGACACGCGACTTCAGCAGCTCGAAGCGATCGAGATGTTTCAGCGCTTCGCAGGCGAACCCGCGGCTCGCGAGCAAGGCCGACTGGCGCAATGCCGCAGCCGGCATGGGCCGGAAGTCGAGTGCGCGATCGAACGCTTCACGGGCGGGCGCACCTTCCCGACGCGCGAGCGCGAGACGTCCTTCCAGCGACATCAGCGTCTGTTTCTGGTCGTCGTTCGCCGTGAGTCGCGGATTCTCATACGCCGCGTCGATGAAGCGGGAGACGTGCTGCGTGGAAAAACCCGCGCAGACGGAGCCGTCCTCGAAATAGTCGTCGATCCATCGGTTCAGCAGTTCGCCGGGGCGATCCGCTTTCCGGATCGAGCGGGCCGCGATGTCGACATCGCTGTCGTCGAGCGTGCCGAGCGCACAGCGTGCGCCGATGAGGTTGAGCGCGAGCTGCGGCTCCGCCGGATGACGAGCCAATGCCGCGCGAATGCGGCGCTCCGCCAGATCGGCGCGGCCGCTGTGGATTTCATACTGCGCCGCGTTCGCCTGCGCGCGCGGTGAATCCGGCATCCTGGCCGCCCAGACGAAGGCCTGGCGACGGCCGTCGCTCCACAGATCTGCATGCAGCTTCGTCATGAAGCCGAGGCCGGCGATCACCACGAGCGCGAGCGATATCCGCGCGAACGATCGCTCCACGGGCTGCGCGGCAACGGCCGCGAGCGGCCAGAACAGCAAGGCGGCCGGCAGGTAGTTCCGATGTTCGAAGTACATCTCAAGCGGCACGACCGTCGACTCGAGCACGTGCCCCGCAAGAAAGAACAGCACGGCCGCGGCGACGCGCGGCCAGCGACGCCGCCAGTACACGGCGGCACCGGCGAGAAAACCCACGGCTAACAGAGCGGGCAGTGTCGAGACCGGCGAGAACAGGCCGGTCGAAATCTCGATGTCGTCGTTGAGCAGTCCCGGCGAGTAGACGCGCGGCACGAACAGGAACTGGAGGTAGCGAAGCAACATTCGCGGCTGCGTCAGTACGCGCTCCCAGAGACTCCAGGACCGAAAGGTCTCGGCCATGTCGACGTAGCTCGGGATGGACAGCAGCAGCACGGCAACGAGTGCGAGCGACGGAAGATAAACGCACAGCCAGAGCAGGAGCCTGAGCCGGCGGGAATCGCCGCCCGTGGGCGCTTGCAGCGATGCGGACAGGACCGTCTTCTCCAGCACCAGCGCGAGCAACGGCAGTAGCACGCCGTTGGCCTTGCACAGCATAGCGAGGAAGGTTGCACCGCCGAGTCCGGCGAGGATGAGCGCGGCGCCCGAGCGCGTGCGGCCCGAGGCAAAGCGCACGCGCCCTGCAACGAAGGCGATGAGTCCGCAGAACACGAAGGTCGCCGTCAGCATGGCTTCGCGCTGGATGACGTACAGCGTGGTCGAGACGAGCAGCGGGTGCAGCAGCCAGGCCGCGGTGGCGAACGCCGCCGCGAGGCGGGCCGGCTCCCGGCCTTCACGCAACAACGCACCCAGGCGTGCGAGCAGCGCATAGAGCAGCAGCCCGTTCAGCAGGTGAATGATCAGATTGCTGCGCTTGAACGGAAACGGTTCGGCCGGCCAACCGTCGGCATCGAACAGGAAAGTGGCCAGTGAAAGCGGCCGGCCAAGCGGGTCCGCGGTCCCCGCGGTCAGATAGCGCAGAACTCGGTCGAACGATTCGAGTCGGCCGAAGTCGCCGAGCTGCGGAAGATTGGCGAAATCATCGAACAAGAACGGTCCGCGCAAGCCGACCCAATAGGCTGCAACGGTCGCCGCCAGAGAGGCCAGCAAGAGCAACGGAGGCAGCAGTCGGCGCCACGCAAGCATTCGGAGTCTCCAAAAAGCAAAGGCCGCCACGCGGCGGCCTTTGCAGTGAAGCAGAAACTACGTATTAACGGCAGGACGTCGGCAGGTACTTGTCCTGGATGGCCGACTGGCAATCCCAGGTGATCGAACCGCCACCGGCGGTGTTCGGCGACAGCGACAGGGTCTGGCCGGCGATGCGGGCATTGACCTGGTTGCCGTACGTGCAGGTGATCAGGCCGCCAGCGACCACGACCTGGGTCACGTAGTTGCCGGTGATCGAAGCAGCCGCGGCGACACCCGCCGAGGCGTTGTTGAGCGGCAGACGGCCGGTGTTGGTGAAGAATTCAGCAACGGCGGTCTTGGAACCGTCGGCCAGCACGGTGCACTCGGAGACCTGAGCGCGGATCGTGTAATCCTGGTAGGCCGGCAGCGCGATGGCGGCCAGGATGGCGATGATCGCGACGACGATCATCAGTTCGATCAGGGTAAAGCCTTGCTGGATCTTCTTCATGGTGATTCCTCAGTTTCTGCCGCAGAGAGTTGGTAGCCCCAGAGTCCGTCTACGCCCGGCATTCCACCCGACTGGACTCTGGTGTAGTTGTAGCATGTTCCATGCCATCCGGTTGAGTGGATCGGAGTCTTCCGGAGTGTGATGCATTCGACGCTATGACCCGTGTACGACGTCGATGCAGGATCCAGCTTTGCCGATTCTGACTATCCGCGTCACGCCGTGACGCAGCAGGTCAGCGGCAGCCGGTCGGCAGATACTTGGGGTTGATCGCCGACTTGCAGGTCCAGGTAATGCTGCCGCCGGACCCGGTCTGCGGAGACAACAGGACGGTCTGGCCCATCACCCTGGCGTTGACCTGATTGCCCATCGTGATCGTGATGGCGCCGCCCGCAACCTGGACGCTCGACACATAGTTGCCAGAAATCGAGGTATTGGTCGCGAGACCCGCAGAGGTATTGCTCGGCGGCAAGCGGCCGGTATTGGAAATGAAGTCCCATACCGCATTCTTGGCACCCGACGCGACGACGAGACCTTCGGAGATCTGTGCGCGGATGGTGTAGTCCTGATAAGCCGGCAGTGCGATGGCTGCCAGTATGGCGATGATCGCGACGACGATCATCAGCTCGATGAGCGTGAAACCGCGTTGCAGGGACGTACGCATAGCATCCTCCCGGAATTCCCCGGTAGGCGTAGCACGACCCATGCCAAGATTTTTTACAGACCGGCAGGCGCGCGCCCGGATTATCGCTTGCGCCCCTGCCCGACCCAGCTCGCGCTCGCGTCGGGTCGCGCGTACAGCTCGACCTGGTCGAAACCGGCTTCAGCATAGAACCGTTCGACGTCGGCGCGCGAAAAATACTGTGTCACGGGTGCGATCAGCCGATCGAACCAGCCCAGCACGTTCTCGCGAAACGGCAGCCTCGCATAGATGCGGCCCGGCATGCGCTCGGCCAGCCGGCGCGTTGCGGGAATTGCGGCCAGGATGCGATAGGGGGTGAGCAGCAGGATCTCCGACGCGATCGCGCAGAGCCACGACAACGCCCTGACGATGGGATACGGCAGACGCGTCGTCGCCACCCGCAGCGCATCGATGGGCTTGTACCACCACTCGCGCCGTCCATAGACCCAGATCACGAACCGCTGACCCGGCGTCAAAATGCGGGCGACGCTTTTGAATACGTCGCCGGGACGCGGAATGTGCTGAATCACGGCGACGGAGTACACGAAATCGAAGCACGGCTTGAACGGCAGCGCCGACGCGTCGGCCTGGACGGCGTGGAAATTCGGATAGTAGGCAGACAGCGCATAGGCCGATTCGACGGCCTGACTGATATCGGCGCCCACGACTTCGGCGCCGTCGTTCAGCACCACACTGGCAGGCCGCCCCGAACCACACCCTACGTCGAGTACGCGCTTGCCCTTGAAATCTTCCGGCGCCAGATACGGGCGAACGAACGAGTAGAACAGTCCGCGGTAATCGTCGAAGTTCTGCAGGAACGTGGTCCATTGATAGCCGAACGCGTTCATCGTTTCGACGCGCTTGCGTTCGGCGCCTGCCGGATCGGGCAGATCGCGGAAGCGGTCGCGATAGCGCGCGATGAATTCGCCGTGGAATTCGCGCAGCGACGCGGCACGCAGCGCGGCCGGCAGCAGGCGCGGCACGCCCGCGATCACGGGGAACTCGCGCGCGCAGCCGCGGCAGGTGAGCTTGCCCTCCCAGATTTCCTCGCCCGGCTGCAACGGCGCCGGCGCCGTCGGCGGCTGGCTGTCCTTGAACAGCGCGAGCCCCGGGTGCTCGTCCTTGCGCAGAAAAGCATCGAGATCGAGGTCACCCGTACATTCGGGGCACTGTAGGAAATCGAGCAGTCGCTGCTTCATGCAAATCCCCGGTCGGGCGCAGCCGTCTCGCGACGGCCATGAGTCTGTCGATGATGTCCGATCGTCGAACCCAGGTCTAGGTCGCCCGTTTTCTCAAAATCCACAAGTATCCAGGGCATATCCACGGCAGCCGGCGCGCGACGAACGCGGAAATCTTCTGGACCGGCGAACCGGGCTTGACGAGATAGTCGAATGCGTAAGCCTCGGGGTCGTCGAGCACGGCGGCGGTGTAGTCGACGATGTCGAAACGCGCCACGAGCCGGCGCAGCGCCGGGTACGAGCGCATGCGCTCGTAGTAGCGACTGCCCTTGCCGCTGATCCGGAGATAGGCGTCGGCCAGCATCGGCGGGAGCCACGACAGCAGCGGCAGGCGGAAATGCGGCTCCATCAGGATGAAGCGGTTCGTCGCCGCGAAATAGCAGACGCCGCCGGGCTTGAGCACGCGCTCGAGCTCGGCCATGAGCCGCGGCTGGTCCGGTACGTGCTCGTAGACCTGCGAGCAGACCAGCACGTCGAAACTCGCCTCGGGGAAGGGGATGTTCAGTCCGTCGCCCACTTCGAAGCGCAGATTGTCGCGCTGGAAATTACTTCGCGCATGCTCGATGGCAGCATGATCGATATCGATGCCGACGACCTCCCCGAACTCGCTCGCGAACACCGCGTCCATGATGCCGGACGACGATCCGACGTTGAGCAGCCGGCTTCGCGCGATGCCGTCGCCCAGCACGCGCCGCAGCACGCGCAGCGCCGTCGCCGCCTTGCGGCCGCGGCCATCGACGTCGTACATGCTCGCGTGCAGCGACGAAAAATCGTTCTGGTATTCCATCACTGTGCCCGGTCTCGTGATTGGCTGCGCTCGCGCGAATGACGCGTGACGATCGCCCAGACAGAATAGCTGACGATGTCCCCGGCGATCGCGCTGATGCGGAACAGCAGAAAACCCGCGACGACCGCAGGAACGCCGACGCGGCACGGCTCGAGCAGCGCATACGAGGCTTCGGCGACGCCCCAGCCCTGCGGCGCGAAGATTGCGAGATACCCCTGTACGGCAGCAATCAGGTAAGTCGACATGATCGTCGGCGCCGCGCACGCGCCGAGCAGCGGCTGTGCGATGAGAGCGAACGCGCCGGCCGTGGCGGACCAGATCAGCAGGAACAGCATTGCCGCGAGGCCGAGGCGCTTCCACGCGCGGCGCCAGGCCAGAACGACCGTGACCGAGGCCGCCGCGGCGCCGGTCGCCGCCTGCAGTGCGGCGAACGCGAACACGGAATCCTGCGGCGAAAACACCGCCAGCCCGAGGCCGCAGGCGAGCAGGCCGCTGACGGCGACCAGCGCCATCTCCAGCAGGAACAGGCGACGCAGCGCGCGTCCGTCGACGCCCGCATCGAACTTCATGTCGGCGTAGCGCGCGACGGAGTGCCAGATGCCTCCGGGCAGGTAGCGCGCGGGAATTCGGCGCATGTAGACCGCCAGGCTCGTCGCGAGCTCGATGCGGATGCCGGCAAAACGCTGCAGTTGAAAAAATGCGATGCCGATCAGCGGATGCAGCAATGCCAGCACGAGCGCGCCACCGGCCATGTGGAGGGCGACGCGAGCGCTGAGCAGCGGACGCAAACTCTGCGCATGACGGAACAGATAGACGCCTATCGCGATCATGGCGAAAACGAGGAACACGCGCTGCGTCAACGCGAGCATGCGCGGTCCGTGCGCCGCGAACCACGTTTTCAGCCGCTCCCGCACGATCAGCCGCCGCGCCGCGCGCTGGCGATGTAGCCGTCGCCGATATCCATTCCGAACGTCATTCGCTGCAGCAGGAAAAACGGCCAGAGCATCCACGGCCTCAGCAGGCGGCTGACCGCCACGACCGCGCCGGACTGCTGCGTCCCGCTCTCGATGCTGCGCGCGACCGCGTCGTCGCTGGCAGGCGCGTCGATGCGACGTTCCAGCGCATTGCCGACGACACGCCCCAGGTTCCCGAGCGGAAAGCCGTAGCAGGCCACGCGGATCTCCTCGTAGCCGGCGCCGGCGATCAGCGCACGCAATTCGTCGCGCTCGTAGCGGCGCACATGACCGACGCGGCGGTCGGTTGCGCTGAACTTGCGCTGATGCGCGGGCACCGACACGAGCAGGCGCCCGCCGGGACGCAGTTTCGCAGTCCAGGCGCGCAACGCCGCCGCGTCGTCGTCGATGTGCTCGAGCACTTCGAACGCGACCAGGCAATCGACGCTGCCGTCGGGCAATGCGTCGATCCCATCGACCACGCGAACCGCCGGATTCCCCGCGAAGCGTTCCCGCAGGGCGGCGCGGGTTGGCTCGCCGAGATCGTAGAGCGAGGCGCGAAATCCGCGGCGCAGGAATTCGAGCGCCATCTCGCCGGTGCCCGCGCCGACTTCGAACAGCTCGCCCGCCGGCCAGGCGCGCGTCAGCGCGGCAATGCCGTCGGCGCGCAACCAGAATTTCGGCGAACGTCCCCAGCGTTCCGTCGTACTCATGCCACTTCCCTGTTGGGCGCCGCGACCGGAGGCGCGGCAGCGGTGTTCAACCAGACCGCATACGTCCACAGCAGCCAGAGCCGCTGGCCGTGGTCGACACCGCCGCGCCTGTGCGCATCGACGAGACGCCGCACGGCGGAAGGATCGACCCAGTCCTGCCCGCTACGCTGCAGGCCCGACAGCAGGTCGTCGGCGAGTTCGCCGCGGAACCATGTGCCGAGCGGCACCGCGAATCCCTGCTTGCGGCGGCGCCAGAGCCACGGCGGTGCGAGCGCGCCGACCGCCGTCCGCAGCAACGCCTTGCCGCGCAGCCCACGAAAATGCAGCGCGGACGTACCCGAGAGCGCGAGTTCGACAAGGCGGTAGTCAAGGAAGGGGCAGCGCTGTTCCAGCGAATGCGCCATCGATGCGCGATCGGTCTTTACGAGGATGTCCTGCGGCAGATACACGAGCGCGTCGGCGCACATCATCGCGAGCACGTCGTCGCCGCGGACCCGCTCGGGCAGTGCCGGTGCCGCATGGCCGCGGCCCGCGAGCCCCGGCGCGAGTTCCGCGAGCTCCGCGTCGCTGAAGAAACGCGGCGCCACATAGTCGGCGGCGTGCGCTCCGCGCACGAGCGACGCGTTGCGCACGAACAGCTGAGCCTTCTTGAGAAGACTGCGGCTGTGGTGATGCAAGGGTTCCGGCAGCACGCGCAGCAGCGATTCCGCGCTGCGCTGCAGCGGTGCCGGCAGGCGCGAATACCAGCGCAGCAGCACGCGTCCGAGGTAGCGCTGGTAGCCGCCGAACAATTCATCGGCGCCGTCGCCGGACAACGCGACTTTCACGCGTCGCGCCGCGAGCGCGGACACCGCGGCCGTCGGTAACAGCGATGCATCGCCGAAGGGCATGCCGACGTGCCGCACCAGCAGTTCCAGCATCTCGGCGCGGTCGCTGCCCGCATAGACCGCCGTTTCGTGCTCGGTCCCGAGAAATTGCGCCATCCGTGCCGCGTAGGAACTCTCGTCGTAGCTCGCGTCGGCGAAGCCAATCGAGAACGTGCGCAGCCGGTGATCCGTATGACGCGCCGCGAGCGCGCTCACGAGCGACGAATCGACGCCGCCGGAAAGGAACGCGCCGACCTCGACGTCGGCGACGAGCCGGTAGCGTACGGCACTCTCCAGCAGATCGAGCACGCGCGCGCCGTCGCTCCCGGCGAGGCTCTGTTGAGGCAGCGACCAATACGGTTCCTGCCGCGGCACCGAGCCCGGCTGCCAGCGCATGACGTGCCCCGGCATCACTTCGCTGGTGCCCTGGTCGATGGTGCGGCCGGGCAGCGCGCAACCGTAGCGCAGCGTATCCGCGAGACTGTCGAGATCGACCGCGGGCGACACGCCGGTCAGCGTGCGCAGCGCCGGCAACTCGGAGGCGCAGGCGAAACGCTCGCGATCGCCCCGCACGTACAGCGGTTTCTTGCCGAGCCGGTCGCGCGCGAGCAGCAGACTGCGTTCGGCGCGGTCCCACAGCGCGAACGCCCACATGCCGTTGAGCCGGGTCAGGAACGCCGCACCGTCGAGCGCGAGCCCGGCCAGCAGCACTTCGGTGTCGGAATGCGTACGGAACGTCCAGCGCGAGGCCAGTTCGTCGCGCAGCTCGGCATAGTTATAAATTTCGCCGTTGTAAACAATGCTCCATCGCGCGGCGGCATCGCTCATCGGCTGCTGTCCGTCGCTTATGCCGATGATGGCCAGGCGCGCATGCCCCATGTGCCAGTGCTCGTCGCCGGCGGTCTCGATGCCGTCCGGACCGCGGTGGGCCATGGCGTGGATCGCGGCGCGGCAGCGCACCGCGACGCCTTCGCGTCCCCGCGCCGCATCGTGGAGAAAGGTTATGCCGCACACGACGAAACCCTCCGCAACCGGCGTGCGTCCATCATGCCACTCTTGTCCCGGACGCCGCAGCAGCGAAGATGTCGGCGTAGTTGCGGGCCGCGGCTTCCCAGGTCCAGCCACTGACGTCGACGTGCCGCCGCGCGGCCAGCGCGCGCCGGCGGCGTTCGTCCGGCCGCGCCATCGCATCGTCCAGCGCCGTCGTCAATGCATCGACGTCGCCGGCGCCGAACAGCCAGGCGTGCTCGCCTTCGACGACCGTGTCGATGACACCGTCGATGCGCGAAGCGACGACGGGAACGCCGCCGGCCATCGCTTCCAGCAGCACGTTCGGGCGACCTTCGCTGTAGCTCGGCAGCACGAACAGCGTGCTTGCGGCCAAGTGCTCGGCGACCTGCTCCGGAGCGACCTGCCCGCTGAACTCGAGCCGTCCGCAGACCCCCAGCGACCGCCCCAGCGCCTCGAGCGACTCGCGTTCAGGCCCGTCGCCGACGAAACGCAGCACGGCGTCGGAGTCCCGCATGCGCGCAAAGGCGCGCAGCAGCACATCGGCGCCCTTGCGCGGAATCAGGCTGCCGACGAACACGATGCGCGCGGGCACCGCGAGCGGTGCTTCGGCCGGCCTGAACTCGCTGCCGACGCCATTGAGCACCACGCTTACCTTCGACGCGCAGCCGGGAATCTCCGCCTCGAGGTTGCGCGCCATGCTGTCGGCCACGCAGACGACCGCACGCGCGTGCCCGACCGACGCATGCAGCAGACGCCGATGAATGCCGGAACGCCGCGCGACCGTCACGTCATCGCCGCGCAAGGTCAGCACGACCGGACGCCGATGCAGCGGGCGCAACATTGCCGCGAGTGCGCCGGTGATGGCCCAGTTCGCGTGTATGACGTCGACGCGCCGCGCCGCGCGCACGAGTCCCCACGAGAACGCGAGCAGAAAAAACGGAAGCAGCAGCAGCAGCGCCGGCCGCGCGCGAATCGCCGGCAGCACGCCACCGGGCTCCTGCGCGAGTCGCTGCCAGCCCCTGGGTGCATAGCGGAACGGCTGCAGCGTCACTCGCGAGCCGCCGTCGTCGAGCTCTGCCGACGCGCCCGCCGGGCAGAGCACGCGCATCTCGGCATGCGCCGACAGCGCCTCGACCAGCCGGCGCACGAAGACGCCCGAGCTCGATGCCGGGCGCAACGGATACGACGTCGTCAGCACGAGCACGCGCAGCCCCACGTCAACCTTCCTGCGGCTGCACCGGCCGCGTCAGCACCGCCCAGTACGAGACGGGGAGGAAATCGACCGCGGGCGTGACCCGCGACAGCAGCCAACAGGCCATGTTGATCGCCGCCACGACCGGCGCCAGCAACAGACCGAGCGCGTAGAGCGGGCGAAACCTTTCCGCCGCGGCGAACAGCGCCTGAGCCAGCGCGAGATTGCACAGCATGCCGGCACTCTCGATCGCATGGCCGCGCGCAACGATGGTCTCGACCTCGAGCGCCCCGCCGCCGGCGAGCGTTTCGAGCCCGTACCGGGTCAGGCGCCAGAAATCGTAGGGACGGTCATGCAGCGGATAGGCGAACGGAACGTGCAGCAGCACTTTGCCGCCGGGCCGCAGCACACGGGCGGCCTCGATCAGACTCGCCTGCGGCCGCGGCAAGTGCTCGAGCACGTCCAGCACGACCAGACAGTCGAAACTCGCGTCGAGGAACGGCAGCTGCTGTGCATCGCCGAAAACGGCAGGTCGCGTGAGATAGAGCGCAGTGGCCGTGCCCGGGTAGTCGAGGCCCACGTAGCGCACCGACGCGTCCAGCCGTTCGCGTAGCGCGGAATCGGCGCACCC
>CAMLSI010000036.1 GCA_946482585.1 uncultured Lysobacteraceae bacterium | reverse complement strand
GTCGAAATCGAACAGGCTGCGGCGGCTCCTGCCCGGACTGCCGGTCGCGCCGGCCGCCGACGTCGCCGAATTTTCCACATCGCCGACGACGGACAATGTCCACTCGGTCGCCTGGTTCGCGCCGAGGCCGCCGGCCGACACCCAGGCGCTCCGGTCTTTCGCACGCACCGAGCCCGGAATCGTCTGGTCGTCATAGATCAGAGTATCGATGCGCACGCCGCCCGCATCGTAGAGATTGATCTGGTCGGCGCGACCGAGCCCGGCGCTGCTGCCGCCGACGACTTTCACGCCGCTGCAGAGATTCCAGGCCGTGCGGAACGCCGCCGGCGTGCGGTCGGTCAGCAGTACCGATTCGCCCGGCTGCACCGTGCCGAACGCGCCGAGCGCGACCGTGCCGGCCGCATTGCTGTCGTCGTCGAAACTCCAGCCCGTGAGATCGGCGGCGGCATCGCCGACGTTGGTGAATTCGACGAACTCGCCGTCAGCGCTGTCGTAGAGATACTCGGTGATGCGCAGGCGCGGACCGATGGGCGCGCACGGATCGAACGGCGCCGCACTGCGCGTGCTCGTGCCGGGACTGCCGATGTCGCCGAGCGCCGAAGCGTGCGAGCCTTCCGCGTCGCCGATGCTCGCGAGCGACCATTGCGCGATGTCGTCATTGCCGAGGCCCGCGGCCGAGACCCAGCCCGCGACATTCTGCGTGCGGATCGTGCCCGGAAAATTCTGGTCGCCGAAGCGCAGCGTATCGACGCGCACGCCGCCCGCGTCGTAGAGATTGATCACATCGTTGCGGCCGAGATTCTGCGTGTTGCCGCCGAGCACTTTCGCGGCGGCGCAGCGCTGCCACGCACTGCGGAAATTCGCCGCGGTGTTTTCGGTCACGATGGCCGACTCGCCGGGCGCGAGCGTGCCGATCGCGCCGATCGCGAAACTGCCGGCGGTGTTGCTGTCGTCATCGACGCTCCAGCCCGCGAGATCGATCGCTCCCGTGCCGGTATTCGTGATTTCGACGAACTCGCCGTCGGCGCCGCTGTACATGAATTCGGTGATGCGCACCTGGGCGAGCGCGGCGCCGGCGCAGCCGGCGAGGCTCGCGGCGAGCGCGAGCAGCGTGACGAGTCTCATGACGGGAATACGCGGCGAGCCGGTCGAGCCGGCGACGGCCGCGAAGTGTCCGCGCGCGCAGTGACGCGGTCATGACAGCCGATACGAAAGCGACTCTGTGACCGGATTCGCGTTGCGGCGCGCGCGGTCGCCGCGGTTAACGACTCTGTTACGCGCGGCCGCGCACGGCCGGCCAGAATGCCGCATCGATGCGCGGCTCACCGATGCATCGCCGCCTGGAGTTTCTGCGTTTTGATCCGTTCTGCCCTGCTTGCCTGCGTCGCCGCGACGGCATCGTTCGCGACGACAGCCGTCGCCGGCCCCATCGCCGACCGCCTCACGACGACGACGTTCACGTTGCCGTCCAACCTGGCATCCGCCGCGCCGAGCTTCTGCCTCGGCGGCTATTGCAGCATCAGCCCTCGCCTGTATCTCGCGCCGCGCGGCGACGGCAGCTATTGGCTGGGCTGGACCGGCAGCGACGGCACCGGCCGCGTCAGCCTGCTGTCGGGCGGTGCGATCGCATCGACGTTCAGTTACGCGGGCGAGGAAATCCGCGGCCTGATCGCGCACGACGACGGCGGCTTTGCGCTGCTGCTGCGCCGCAGCCTCGACAATGCCATGCGGCTGACGCGACGCAGCGCCGCCGACGCCAACGTGTTCTCGACGGCGCTGACGAACACCGTCGCGATCGCGCAGATGAATACCGGCGACGCGCGCCTGGCCTACGGCAATTCGCGCTATGCCGCCTACTTCGCGGTGCACGGCATCAGCGGCAACTACAACGGCCACGAAGGCGACCAGCTCGCCTACCTGTCGAGCGCGGGTGCCGCGATCGGCGGCGGCTGGAACTGGGGCTGCTCGCACCAGATGGCCGGCCTCGTCGGCTATCACCCGGGAATGAACGCATTCGGCGCGATCTGCCTGTCCGACTGCTATGCGAGCAAGGGCGTGCTGCTCAACAACAGCCGCAACCTGTTCGCGATCGACGCCGCCTGCAACGGGACTACCTATGGCCAGTTCGGCCAGCTCGCGAACGGCGACAGCGCCTGGAAACTCGCGTTCGTCGCGCAGGACCGGCCCGGCTATCCCGCGCGCGGCGTCGGTTTTCTGAGCTTCACGAACAGCGCGTCGGTCGCGCCCGTCGTGACCTGGCTCACCAACACGAATGGCGCGAACGAGCGCGATCCGGTGCTCGCGCGCATCGGCATCGCCTCGCCGGAGCGCTTTCTCGCCGGCTGGCGCGAAGGCAGCACCTTCCGCCTCGGTGTCGTCGACACGAACGGCGCGTTCGTCACGCCGCTCGAGACTGTCGCCGGCGTGTCCTGGGGCGATCGCGACGACTCGCTGCGCAGCGCGCCCGGCGGCAAGGTCGCCTGGGCAGCCGGCACGCCGGGCACGCGAACCTTGAAACTGCACGTCTACGCCGAGGCGGATCCGATCTTCTCCGGCAGTTTCGAGTAGCGGAAACGCCGGCGATCGCCGCTCGCGGATGTTGCACCGATTGCCGACCGGCACCGATGATCGCGCGCCGGTCGCGTCGACTGCGCAGAATCGCGCCGCTCCCACTGCCTGCGAGGCCGCACCGATGTCCGCGATCCGCCCGTTCTGCCTGACTGTGCTCGTTGCCGCAGCCGCCGCAACGCCGATCTTCGCCTGTGCCGCCGACGATGCCGCCGTGCTGCGCGCGCAGGCCGACGCCTGGGACCGCGACATCGTGCGCAAGGATCGCGCCGGCATCGAAAAAAACATGCACGCGCGCTTCTTCCAGATCGACGGCGAAGGCGGGCGCCATGCGCGCGCCGAATTCGTCGACATGCTGCTCGACCCCAAGCTCACGATCGATCCGTACACCGTGCCGGATCTGGAAGTGCACCAGTTCGGCGACATGGCGCAGCTCACGGCCACGACGCACATGACCGGCAAGTACGACGGCAAGCCATTCACAAGTGCCTATCGCTACATCGATACCTATGTGCGCGAGCAAGGCCGCTGGCGCATCGTGTCGGTGCAGATCACGCGGCTCGCCGCGCCGTGATCCTGCAAGGACCGACGCGGGGCGTTCAGCGACCTGTGCGCGTGGCCAGCCAGATGTGATGACGCATGCCGCGCCTGCCCAGGGCGCGCACCGGCACTTCGTCCACCGTGAAGCCGCTGCCCCCCAGCCGCTGCGTGAAACGGGGATCCGGATGCGCCGACCACACGGCCAGCACGCCGGGCGGGGATGTGTCGGAACCGCCGCCCGCGCGCAGCGCGGCATGGGCCGCACGCAGTCCGGTCACGCTGTACAGGCGGGAATTGACGGCATGACTCAGGCCGTCCGGTCCGTTGTCCACATCCAGCAGGATGGCGTCCCAGCGCGCGCGCGCGCCCTGGATGAGCCCCGCCACGTCGCCCACGTGCACGCGCGTGCGCACATCGCCCAGCGGATTGCCGGCGAAACCGCCGAGCAGCTCGCGGTTCCATGTCACGACACCGGGCACGAGTTCCGCCACCGTGACCTCGGCGTCGGCTCGCAGATGCCGCAGCGCCGCCGCGAGCGTGTAGCCGAGCCCAAGGCCGCCCACCAGCACGCGCGCGCCGGGCCGCCGGGCGATGCGCGCGCACGCCAGCTGCGCGAGCGCCTCCTCCGAGCCGTGCTGGCGCGTGGACATCAGATCGCCGCCGTCGGCGAGTTTGATGACGTAGTGATCGCCGTCGCGGAACAGGCGAAGCTCGCCGCCGCCGGGAATCGGCGCGGTGGCGATCAGCGGCATGCGCGCGGCGTAGTGGCGGGGAGGCGTCGTGGGCAAGAAAGGGATGCCGCCAAAAAGGGGGCGAGCGTAGCTTTTTTCCGTCCGTCGCGTGCAACGGGCCTGTTCGTTCACCGCCCGGCCGCGTGCCGAACGATCGGTTGCTTCAGCGGCCCCGGCGCCGCAGCCGGCAGCGTCGCCGCTGCCGGCTGCCCCCGATAGGCATGCCGCCGACGATGTCGCCCGGCAATCTGTCCCGGCCAGTCCCGCCGCTCCGTCAGTTGGCCAGCCCGATACTCCAGACGCCGCGTCCGTAGGTGCCCACGCGCAGGCTGCTGCCGTCGCGCGCGACCCAGATGTCGGCCACGCTGACCAGCGGCAGACCGGCGCCGAGGCGGCTGAAGGACAGTCCTTTGTTGATCGAACGATACATGCCGAGATCGGTACCGACGTAGATCGTGCCGTTGCGCACCGGGTCGGCCTTGAGCGCATTGACGCGCACGCCGGTCGGCAGACCGCCCCAGGCACCGAAGACCCAGCCACTGGCCGGATCGTTGGATGTCCAGATGCGGCTCTTGCCTTCGCGGTAGCCGTCGCTGATCACGTAGAACTGGTTGTCGTCGCCGACGGCGGCGTCGACGAAACTGCCGTCGGCATTGGCCGGCGTAGCCGCCTGCGTCCAGTGCGCGCCGTTGTCGAGCGTGAACCAGATCTGGCCCGGGCTGTAGCCGACGATCGCGACGAGTACGCCGCTGTTGCGGCCGGCGCGCACCCAGCGCACGTTGCCGACGAGGCCATTGGCGGCGACCGCCTGCCAGTGCTTGCCGAAGTCCGTGCTGCGATAGATCTTGCCGCCTGACGCCGCGTACAGCGTTTCGCCGCTGGCCACCGCCGGACTCTGGTCGATGAAGCTCGCCGCGCCGTTCGGAATCCCCGTGAACGCGAGCTCGCCGCCGGTCAGGCCGCCGTCGTCGGACTGATACGTGCCGCCGTTCGTCGCGACGATGAGCTTGCGCGCGTCGTTCTGCGACAGCAGCGCCCAGAAGCCGTCGCCGCCGGCCATGCGCGAGTAGTTCGTTCCCGTAGTGGAACTGTGGAAGATGCCGTTGTCCTGCAGCGCGACGAGGATTTCGCCGAGATCGTCCACCGACGAGGCGACACCGTAGACCAGGTGCGTGATCAGGCCTTCGTTGCGCGGCGTCCAGGTCTGGCCCGCGTCGCCGCTGCGGAACACGCCGCCGTCGTTGCCGACGTAGAGCCGGTTCGCCGCATCGTAGGCTGCCGCGTGGAAATCCGGATGGACGTAGTTCGCGGCGTTCGTGCTCGTCGAGTTGACGAGACTGAACGTCGCGCCGCCGTCGCCGGTGCGCGCAAGACGCAGCTTGCCGCCGAAATAGGCGATGTTCGGCGTGGTCGGATTGACCACGACCATCTGGTTGTAGCTCTCCGAGTTGCCGAGCAGGTGGCGCACCGGTTCCGCGTGATTGACGTAGCTTTCCTCGCCGATATTCAGCGAAGACCAGTCCTGCCCGCCGTCGGTGGTCTTGTAGATCTGCGTGAGCGCGTTGGTGCTGTGGTAGGTCAGTGCGTACTGCACGTTCGGGCTGCTCGGCGCGCTGGCGAGACTGATGCGGCCTACGTTGGCCGGCACGCCGGCAGAAGCCGTCCAGCTGGCGGCCTGCTCGCTCGAGAACCAGATCTTTCCGCCGGCGCCGTCGCGCGTGCTCGCGGTGAAGCGATTGCTGCCGGCCCAGGCGATGCTCCAGACCTCGGGCTTGCCGTCGCCGGCACCGATCGGCTGTAGCTGGTACGAAGCGCCCGCGTTGGTCGAGCGGTAGAGCCCCTGATCGGTGGCGACGAGCACCAGGTTGCTGTTGTTCGGGCTGACGACGATCTTGCGGATGCTGCTGCTGTCGCCGAGCAGTATCGGCGCGCCCCAGGTCACGCCGCCGTCAGTGCTTTTGAGTACGCCCAGACCCGGCGCGGTGCCGAGCGACGTGCTGGGGCCGGACAGGAAACCGGTCTTGTGCGTATCGCCGAGCCCGAGATATAGGCGATTCGGCAGATTCGCATCCATTGCGAGTGCGCCGGTGCCGAGGCTGCCCAGCGTGTCGGTCATGGCCTTCCAGCTCGCGCCTGCGTCGAGCGAGCGCCAGACGCCGCCGCCGGCGGATGCCACATAGACAATATTGGAATTGTCCGGATGCGTGACGATGGCCGAGACGCGGCCGCTGTCCATGGGTCCGGCGCTCATGCGTGAGGGACCGAGATTGCTCCAGACCTCGCCGAGCGTGAAATCGTCAGCCTTGACGCCGGCCATCAGCCGCGCGTTCGTTTCGCGCTCGCGCGCGGCCGCTGCCATGAGGCTGCGCGCATACGCCGCGTCGTTGTCGCGCAGGAAGCGTTCGCCCATGATGCGTTCGCGCTTGGCCAGTTCGTCCTTGTCGCGCTCTTCCTCCCAGGTCATGCGGACCGCGCCGGCTTCTTCGGCGGCATGGGCCAGACCCAGGCACAGCAGCAGGCCGCCGGCAACGAGCCGGCCCAGGGTGGGTGTCGTGGTTTTCATGAATGGCTCCGTCTCAGCGAGGCAGCCGCGACCGTTGCGGCCGGCGCGCTGCCGATAGGTGGAGAGGTCGCGAGGCAGGGGATTGCCGCGCCCTCGGCTTCACCTACGGCGAAAGACGGATACAGGGATCATTCCCTGGACTTGGCCGTGTTGGCACGCCATGCCGCAACCGCGCACCTTCGTACAAGTGGAACGGTGGAACCGCCGCGGTCAGCGCCCTGCCGCGTGCCGCACGATCAGTTGCCTGAGCGGACCGAGTGCATTGACCGCGCGCAGGCCGAGTCCGCGCGCGAACACGAGCGGTTCGAATTCGCTGCGGAATATGCGGTTGATGCCGTCCATGCCCCAGGCCGAGATCGTGTTGTCACTGCGGCGGCGGCGTTCGTAGCGGCGCAGCGCGGTGACCGCGCCCGGATCGCGGCCGGCCTCGTCGGCGACTGCATCGACGAGCGCGGCGACATCGCGCAGACCGAGGTTGACGCCCTGCCCCGCCAGCGGATGCACCTGATGCGCGGCATCGCCGATCAGCACGAAGCGCGGCGCAACGTAGCGCTCGGCCAGCAGCAGGCGCAATGGGAACGCTGCACGCGCCGACGTCGACAGTATCGGTCCGAGGCGGAAATCGAACGCGCAGCCGAGTTCCTGCAGGAAGGTCGTTTCGTCGATCTCGCGCAGGCGCCGGCACTCGTCGGGCGGCAGCGACCAGACGATGGAGCAGCGCCCGTCGGCGAGCGGCAGGAACGCGAGCGTGCCGCCCGGCAGGAAGCGCTGCCATGCCGTGTCCTCGTGCGGCCGCTCGGTGCGCACGTGCGCGACGAGCGCGTGCTGATCGTAGACGTGGCCGCTCGCGCCGATCTGGAGGAGCTGGCGCAGCGGCGATGCGGCGCCGTCGGCCGCGACGACGAGGCGCGCGACGAGGCGGCTGTCGTCGTCGAGACGCAAGCTGCGCGTATCGCCGTCGTCGTCGGTACCGACGACGCGCGCGGGGCAGCGCAGGCTGACGCCGTTTTCGTTCTGCAGCGCAGTCCAGAGCGTGTGCTGGATCAGCCGGTTCTCGACGATCCAGCCGAGCTCCGATGCGCCGCTGTCGGCCGCGTCGAACGCCAGGCGTGCGCCGCTGCCGCTGTCCCAGACCTGCATGCGGCGATACGCGCCTGCGCGCGCATCGCGCATCGCCGGCCAGAGTCCGAGCTGCGCGAACAGATCCACGCTCGACGGCGCGAGCGCGACGACGCGCAGGTCCACGTCGTCCGCCGCGCTCCACACGGGCGGCGCGCGCTCCTCGACGAGGGCGACGCGCTGGCCGCGACGCGCGAGCGCGAGCGCACAGGCGCTGCCGACCATGCCGGCGCCGACGACGGCGACATCGAAGGTATTGCGCGGTCTCAGGGGCGAGTTCATGGGAAAGTCCTCAGATCGATTCGGCAATGCGGCCGGCCGGCAGGATGCCTTGCGCGTACGCCGTCGGCTTGCCGCGAAAGCCCATGCCGCGCCGCGCGATCAGCGCGCCGGCCTGCGGCAGGCCGTCGAGCATCAGCAGGCCGAGGCTGCGCAGCGGCGACAGCAGAGCCGCCGGATGGCAGGCGAACCGCACGAGACCGTCGCTGAACGCCATCGTGCCGTCGCGATCCTCGCGCCGCTGCGCCGCGTAGCGTTGCAGCAGCACATCGGAGCCCGGATCGCCGCCGCTGCGTTCGGTCTCGATGAGCAACTGCGCGAGCGTCAGCGCATCGCGCAGACCGAGATTGAATCCCTGGGCGCCGATCGGATGCAGCGTCTGCGCGGCATTGCCGACCAGCACACACCGCGGCGCGGTCACGCTGCGCGCGACGACACGGCGTATCGCATGCGCGCTGCGCCGGCCGGGGCGGCTGAAACGGCCCGCGCGCCAGCCGAAGCGCTGCTGCGCGAGCGCGAGAAACGCCGTGTCGTCGAGCGCGGCCGTCGCCGCGGCCTCGTCGGAGGAAACGCTGAGCACGAGGCCCGCACGCCGCTCGGCGAGCGGCAGCAGCGCGACCGGCCCGCTGTCGCTGAAACGTTCGTAGGCGAGTCCGTCCAGCGGACGTTGCGGCAGCAGGCTGCAGACGAACAGCGTCTGCGCATAGTCCACGTCCTCCGTGCCGATGCCGCAGAGCGAACGCACGCGCGACGCCGTGCCGTCGGCGCCGACGACGAGGCGCGCCGTCAGTACCGTTTCGCCGTCCGGCGTGCGCAACGTCGCGCGCGCCGCATCGGCGCCGACGTCGAGCGCGGCGAGCTCGGCCGGCACGTACCGATGTATCCGAGTACACACGTCCAGTTCTTGCTGCAGGGCCTGCGCGAGCTGGCGCGCCGGCACGACGGCGCCGAACGCGGACAGACCGGCGTCGCGCGCGGCCAGTCGCACGGTGCCGAACTCACCGGCGCGGCTCACGTGCAGACGCTCGATCGGCGTCGCCGCCGCACCGAGCCGCGGCCAGACGCCGAGCGTCTGCAAGGCGACGAAGCTCGCACGCGCGAGCGCGAGATTGCGTTCGTCTGCGCGCGGCGGCGCGACGGTCAGCGGCTGCGGCGCGGCCGCTTCCACGAGCGCCACGGCGAGTCCGCTGTGATGGAGGGCGATGGCGAGGCTGGTGCCGACCAGGCCGCCGCCGATGACGATGACGTCGAAGGCTGGAGTCATCGCGCAATGATAAGCCGCCGGCCGCGCGCCCGTACCGGCGGCGCCTGCGGCATCGCGCCGCGGCACGGCGCCTGCGCATTTCCGCCGGCCTGCGGCATCGGCTACGCTCGGCGTCCGCTCCCGCCGCCGCACGCCATGAACCATCCGCTGCGCCTGTTCGCCACCGCCGCGACGTTCCTGACGCGCCTGCCGTTCGCGCGCTGGAGCTACGCCGAACCGGCGATGCTCGCGCAGGCGTCGCCGTACTTCGTGCTGGTCGGCGCACTGGTCGCCGCGATCGCCGCACTCGCGGCCTGGCTCAGCCTGCAGTGGCTGCCTGCATCGCTCGCGCCCTGGGCCGCGCTGACCGCAGCCGTCGTCGTCACCGGAGGCTTCCACGAAGACGGTCTCGCCGATACCGCCGACGGCCTCGGCGGCGGCTTCACGCGCGAACGCAAGCTCCAGATCATGCGCGACAGCCGCATCGGCAGCTATGCGGCGCTCGCACTCGCGGCCGTGCTCGGCGGCAAGTACCTCGCGCTCGCGAGCCTGTCGCCGTCGCTGCTGTTCGTCGCGCTGTGGCTCGGCCATGTCTTCGCGCGCGCCGGCGTGCTGCCGCTCGCCGCGAGCCTGAACTATGCGCGCGAGGGTCAGGCCGCGAACAAGCCCGTCGCCGACGGCATCGGCTGGGCCCAGGTCGGCGCCGGCGCGCTGCTCGCGTTCGTGCTCGTCGCGCCGTTCGGCCGGCTGGCGCTCGTCGCCGCACTCGCCAGCCTCGTCGTCGTCGCACTCGCCGGTTTCTATTTCCGCGCGCAGCTCGGCGGCATCACCGGCGACACGCTCGGCGCGGCGAACCAGATGGTCGAGCTGGCCTGCTATCTCGTCTGCGCGGGAGCACAGCGATGGATCTGATTCTCGTGCGGCACGGTGATTCCGAAGCGCCGCCTGGCCTCTGCATCGGGCACGCCGACGTCGCGCTGTCGAGCGAGGGTTTTCTCGCGATACAGCGCCTCGCCGCGCATTGGCAAGGCGAGGCGCCGCGGTTCCTGTTCACGAGCGACCTGCGCCGCGCGCAGCAGTCCGCGCAGGTGTTCGCGGCGCGCTTCGCGACCGAGCCGCTCGGCGATCCGCGACTGCGCGAGGTGAATCTCGGCGAATGGGACGGCCGGCGCTGGGATGCGATCGTCAACGAAGACGGCAACCGCTACCGCCACTGGGCCGACAACTGGGTGATCCAGGAAGCGCCCGGCGGGGAGAGTTTCAGCGACGTCATGCGCCGTACCGGCGCGTGGCTGGCCGCGCTGCTCGGCTCCACGCAGGATCACGATTGCGTGCTCGCGGTCGCGCACGCGGGCTCGATCCGAGCGCTGCTCTGCCATGCGCTCGGACTGCCGCCGGCGCGGGCGTTCGCGCTGCAACTCGGCTATGCGCGCGCGAGCCGCGTCCGCTATCGGATGGGACAGTTCGACGTGAGCTACACGAACGCCTCGCGCTTCGAGGCGGACTGAGCCCGCTAGCCTGCCTGCAGCTTCCGCATGATCTGGTGGCGCTGCCAGTAGCGGCCGAAAGATTGCTTGAAGGTGATGCGCGCCTCTGCGCTCAGCGACAGCTTGAGCTTCGTGCTCTTGGCCATGCCGAGCGTGCCCCGCTCCGGGTGCGTGATCGTCAAGGTATCGCTGGTGCCGAAGCTGCCATCGTCGTACTGCACCTGAGAAACCTGGTCCCAGTCGACCCGCGTGTCGGGCGTCTCCACACCGCGATGGCTGATGCGGATCGCGCCGCCGTTCTTCTGCGCGATTTCCACTTCGGGGAAATAGCGCAGCACGATGGCGAGCTCGGCATCGTTCGCCGGCTCGTACCGATAGGCGAGCTGCTGTTCGTGTTCGGCGGCAAAATTCGATTCGTACTGCTGCCAGAGCGGCGTTTCGATCGAAGCGACGTCGTGGATCAGGTCGATCCACGTGTCGGCCGGCGTCTGCTCGACGATGCCGGCAAACGCCGAGGCCGGATAGACGGAGCCCACCTGCTGCAGCCGCTGCTGCAGCGGCGGATGCGAGTCGAACGGATGCGGCGTTCCGCCGTCCGCGACCGCGGACTGGAAATCGGGAGAATGCGCAAAGGCCACGAGACCATGCGCGACACGGCCGGCGAGATCGAGCGGACCCTCATGCCGTTCGCGTTGCTCGAACAGCGACTGCTCGACGTTATTGCGATAGGCCGAATAGGCGGACACTTTGATGAGCGAGCGCGCGATCGCATCGCCGGAAACGAGTTCGGCCGCGGCCTTGTCCGCTGCGAACTCGCGCGCGCGGCTCGCATTCGACAGGGCGAGTTCGAACGCGGCGCGGAACAGATTCAGCACGAACGACGCGAGCACGGTCAGCAGGTTCTGGCCGAGCGCTCCCATGTAGTGCGCACAGGCGACGAGCTTCGGCCCCATGGCCGCGCTGAAAGCGGTGTCGCCGCCGCTGAAATGCGCCATCTCGTGCGCGAGCACGGCATCGGCCTCGTTGCGGCTGAGCATGCGCAGAAGCGGCAGGCTCACGTACAGGCTGCGCCCGCGGACCTCGCCCTGCGGCAACCGCAGCGGCGCTTCGGTCACGAAGAAGCTCGCATCGATGCCGGCGATGATCTGCTGCGGCGGAGCGGTGCCGAGCCGGGCCGCGCACTGGCTCACCCGCGCCCACAGCGCGGGCGCCTTTTCGCGCGGAAGCGATACGCCGCTGATCGCATTGTCCGACTCGATGCGTTTGAAGATCGCCGAAATCGCGATCCACGCGCCCATCGCAGCGAGCAGCGCGGCGATGATGATGAGCTTCAGGATGTAGATATTGAAGAACAGCGCGGTGATCCAGAACGACAGCCAGACCAGCATCGCCGCCTGAACCAGCACCTCGATCGCGCTGATCGCGCGGAGACTCCACCACCCGGCGCTGAAGGCGGCGAGCTGCAGCCGCGGCCGCGCATACGCGATGCCGACGACGGCGGCGATCCAGAGCAAAATGCCGAACCCGAGCCACAGCATCGCGATCGCGATTTTTTGCGCCAGCAGGAATTGTCCGACGTCGCCGGTCGCGCCGCAGACCTCGGCGGCGAGGCGCTCCAGTTGCGGCAGGTCGCCGTCGCAGAGGCCTCGCGCGGTGGTGCTGTCGGCAAACGCCTGCCACTGCGCCCGCCCGGCGGCATCGAGATCCGTCTTCTGCGCGAGTGCGGAGTGCAGGCCTTCGCGCAGCTCGGCGGTGACGTTGTCGAGTCCGCGACGGCTGACCCACCCGGTGGCCAGCGGCAGCAGGAACAGGCCGAGCAGCGACCAGCCGAGCAGTTTGAGGAAGGCGAGACGCAAAGCCGGCATGCGCAAGTCCTTGGCAGGCAGTGCCGGCGGTGCGCGCGGCAGATGCGAATGGTGTGCGAAGAAAATGTGAAGAACAAGCGGCGACCCGGGTGTCTGCACAGGCGCTGCACTCCGGAAGAACGGCGCACGCACTCGCTTTCGCAGGTCACTGCCGCCTGCGGGAAGCCGCTTTTGTCCCGGGTCAACTGCAGTAGACTGCCGCGATCGGCCGGCACCGCCGCCGGCTTCCCGATCACGACCTGGGACAAATCCGACCTCGACCGAGGCACGGCACGGAACGACATGGGCAACCGACTCTCGAAGATCTACACCCGCACCGGCGACGACGGCACCACCGGCCTCGGCGACGGTTCGCGCGTCCGCAAGGATTCCGCACGCGTCAATGCCTACGGCACCGTCGACGAACTCAACAGCGTGATCGGCATGCTGATCGCGCACGACATCGGCGACGACATCCGCGAGCCGCTGACGCAGATCCAGCACGACCTGTTCGACCTCGGCGGAGAGCTCTGCATACCCGGCATGGCGATGGTGTTCGACGACGACATCGCCCGGCTCGAGACCATTCTGGACGGCTTCAACGACGACCTGCCGCCGCTGAAAGACTTCATCCTGCCGGGCGGCGGCATGGCCGCGGCGACCTGCCACCTGGCGCGCACGGTCTGCCGTCGCGCCGAACGCGAAGTCGTCACGCTGGCCGAACACGAGAGCGTGCGTGCGGAGGCGACGCGCTATCTCAATCGCCTGTCGGACCTGCTGTTCGTGCTCGCGCGCGTCCTCGCGCGGCGCAGCGGCCACGGCGAAGTGCTCTGGCAGCACGAGCGGCGCAAGAAGCCGGCGAGCCCCTGAGCGCGACGGAAAACCTTTCATGCATCTCGCCCTGTATACCCATGCCAGCTGCCTCGGACACGATCCGGGCGCCGGTCATCCGGAATCGCCGGCGCGCCTGCGCGCCGTGCTCGAGGCGCTGTCCGGCGACCGCTTCGCCGGCCTCGATCGCATCGAAGCGCCGCGCGCGACGCGCGCACAGCTCGAGCGCGCGCACAGCGCCGGACATGTCGCACAGATCTTCGCCGCGGCACCCGCCGACGGGTCGTCGCTGCGCATCGACGCGGATACGGTGATGTCGCCGGACTCGCTCGATGCGGCGCTGCGCGCGGCCGGCGCGGTCTGCGCCGCGGTCGACGGCGTGCTCGGCGCGCGTCACCGGCGCGCGTTCTGCGCGGTGCGGCCGCCGGGTCATCACGCGACAGCCGCCCGGGCCATGGGCTTCTGTCTCTTCAACAGCGTCGCGGTCGGCGCGCGGCACGCACTCGCGAACGGCCTCGAGCGCGTCGCCATCGTCGACTTCGACGTGCACCACGGCAACGGCACGCAGGACATCTTCGAAAGCGACGAACGCGTGCTCTATGCGTCGACGCACGAGATGCCGCTGTATCCGGGGACGGGGCTGCGCCGCGAGACCGGCGTCGGCAACCTCGTCAACGAGCCCCTGCCGTCCGGCGGCGGCGGCGGCGAATTCCGCGCGGCCTATCGCGATCGCGTGCTGCCGGCGCTCGACGCGTTCGCGCCGCAGCTGCTGTTCGTGTCGGCGGGCTTCGACGCGCATCGGCTCGATCCGCTCGCGAACCTCAATCTCGATGCCGACGACTATGCCTGGGTCACGCAGGAACTCGTCGCGCTCGCCGAGAAGCACGCGCAGGGCCGTGTCGTATCGAGCCTCGAGGGCGGCTACAGCCTGACCGCGCTGCGCCAGTCGGTGCAGGCGCACGTCGCCGCATTGCTCGACTGATGCGGACGTCGGGCTTCGCCGACGGTCGGGCGCCGAGCGGAGATACGCGCCGCGCTCGTGCCTGACAGTTTTCGCTGCGCCGTACCGTCCTCGATGACAAACCCCGCACTCCCGCCGGGTCGTCGTCGAAGGAATCCGCCATGCGTCGCCTGTTGTCGAGCCTGTTCGTTACCGCCGTGACCTGCCTCGCCGCGGTGAAGCCCGCCTCCGCCCTGCAGCTGCCGTGGTTCGACGGCGTGTTCAAGAGCATCGGCACGAACATCGCGTGCGTGAGCGATCCGCCGATCATCCAGACCCGCGTGCAGGCCTATACCGGCTATACCTTGCTGCCGCCGAACCGCACGCCGGCGCTCGGCGAAGTGTTCTATACGCACCTGATCATCAGCCACCCGGGCAATCCCTGCGGCGGCAGCGTGATCGGCCTCGAACTGCTGCTGCCGAACGGCGTGACGCCGGCGATCTCGGCCGAGAATCCCGCGTTCTGCTTCGCTCGCGTGCCGAACGGTCCGCGCCTGATCAATCTCGGCAACGACAGCGGCTACGGCTGTCCGCAGCAGCTCACGCAGGGTCTCGAAGGCTGGGCGTTCCGCGCGCCCCGCAACACGGCCGACGGCGGCGCCTGGCGCTCGGGTCAGGGCTTCTGGCTCGAGTTCCTCGTACCCGTCGCCTCGTCGACGATCCAGAACGCCACCGAAATCCGCTGGCGCGTGAACCCCGACGTCGGCGTGGTCGGCTATCCGTCGGTGCCGATCTTCGTCAACAACGACGTGCTGTTCCGCACGTCGTCCGAAGGCAACATGCTCTCGCTCGACATCTGCTCGCTGACGCCGATCGCGCAGGGCTGCCAGTAGCGATCCGCCGACGCCGGCTCAGGCGGCCTTGAAATCCAGCGCCGCGGAGTTGATGCAGTAGCGCAGTCCGGTCGGTCGCGGACCGTCGGGAAACACGTGGCCGAGGTGGGAATGACAGCGCGCGCAGCGCACTTCGATGCGGCGCATGCCGTGCGAATCGTCGAAATGCTCGAGCACAGCTTCTTTCGAGACAGGCTGGTAGTAGCTCGGCCAGCCGCTGCCCGAGTCGTACTTCGCGTCGGAGCCGAACAACTCGGCCTTGCACGCGGCGCAGTGGTAGGTGCCGGTCGCGTGGTGGTCCCAGTACTTGCCGGTGAAGGCGCGCTCGGTCCCCGAGCAGCGGCAGATCGCATACTGCTCGGGCGTGAGCTCCTCGCGCCACTGCGCGTCGGTTTTCTCGATCTTGGTGTTCATAGTCGCTCCAGATGAGGGCGGCGCGCGTCGGCACAAGCTGTGCCGTCAAGGACTTAACGCCGCGCTGATTGCTGCCACGGCCGGCTTTCGGGCATCTTACGCGTCTCGCCGTCTGCCAAAGACCTGCCTGTGCCGCGCAATCTTTCGCGTACTTTCCGCCTGCGCCATCTGGTGCAGGCCACCGTCCTGTGCCTCTACGGCGCGGGCGCCCCTGCAGCCAATCCGGCTGCCTGCCTGCCCGGCAGCGACCAATGCCCGCGCAAGTCCGACGACTTCAGCCTGTGCAAGCCCAACGCGCTGCTGTCGTTCTACGTGGCGGGGCTGCCGACCACGGGCGTGCGCGAAGACGCCGACACCGATTTCGCGGCCGACCGCTTCCAGAGCTCGGATGAAACCAAGTACGTGCTGCAGGGCAACGCGCGCGTGCAGCGGCTCGATCAAGTGATCCGTGCGGACGAGCTCACCTACTGGACCGAAACCACGGCCTGGATCGCGCAGGGCAATGTGCGCTATCAGGATCGCGGCATGCTGCTGTCGGCCGACAAGGCGCAGGGCAAGACCACGCCGAACACGGCCGTCCTCGACAGCGTGCAGTTCCAGCTGCTGAATTCGCGCGGCAACGGCCGGGCGAGCCAGGCCGAGCTCATCGACGACGATCACGCACGCATGAAGCTCGTACGCTTCTCGACCTGCGATCCCGATCAGCCGAGCTGGGAAATCCGCGCCGACGACATCACGATCGACCAGGCCGAAGGCATCGCGCGCGGCCACGACGTGACCCTGCGCGTCGGCGACGTGCCGATATTCTGGCTGCCCTATGCGCGCTTCCCGACCGACGACCGGCGTCAGAGCGGCTTCCTGTATCCGAGCTTCGGCTTCGACGGCAACAGCGGTCTCGATCTGACCCTGCCGTACTACCTGAATCTCGCCGAAAACTACGACATGACCCTGTATCCGCGCCTCGTCACGCAGCGCGGATTCATGGCGGGCGCCGAGTTCCGCTATCTGACCGGCAGCAGCCGCGGCCAGATCGACGGCTCGTGGATGCCGAACGACCGCCGCGCCGAGCGCGAGCGCGGCCAGTGGCACTGGGACAATTTCACGACGCTGAGCCCGAACTGGTATTTCGCGGCCAACGTCAACGGCGTCAGCGACAAGCGCTATTTCGAGGACTTCGGCGACAGCCTGTCGGCGATCTCGACGAGCCTGCTGCCGTCGAGCGCCTACCTCACTGGCCGCGGCCGCGGCTGGAGTTTCGCGGTCGGCGGCGACAAGTATCAGGTCACCGACCCGTCGCTGCCCGACCAGTTCGAACCCTACGTCCGCCTGCCGCGCGTGACCTTCGACGGCGACGTCGATCTCGTCGGCCGGCTGCGCGGCGGCGTCAAGTCCGAATTCGTCGCATTCGACAAGGATTGCTTCCGCGACGGCAACGGTGCGCGCGTCTGCCCGACCACGGGACAGCGCCTCGACGTATATCCGTACCTGAGCCTGCCGCTCGAAGGCGCATCGTGGTTCCTGCGCCCCGAATTCGGCGTGCGGCATACGCGCTACGACGTCGAGACCGAACTGGCCGACGGCCGCGACCTCGGCGCGACGCCCGAACGCACCACGCCGATCACCAGCGTCGACATGGGCCTGATCTTCGAACGCGACGCGAACCTGTTCGGCACGGGCTATACACAGACGCTGGAGCCGCGCCTGTACTACCTGCGCGTGCCCTACCGCGACCAGAGCGACCTGCCGCTGTTCGACACGCAGCTGCTCACGTTCGACTTCCCGCAGCTGTTCACGACCAACCGCTACAGCGGCGCCGACCGGCAGATGGACGCGAACAACCTGACCGTCGCGCTGACCACGCGCCTGCTCGAGACGGCGACCGGCGCGGAACGCCTGTCGGCCAGCCTCGGCCAGATCCGCTATTTCGACGAACAGCGCGTGCAGCTCTACGGCCCGGCCACCGACTATTCCGGCTCGGCCTACGTCGGTGAATTCGA